>CAXFTV010000617.1:0-11745 GCA_964005845.1 uncultured bacterium | reverse complement strand
TCACCAGGGTGCCGGAAAGATCGTAGACCTTGATTTCTACGGGCCGGGGAACGCCCAGCGCGAGCAGGCTGTAGCCCAGTTCCAGTTCGTCGTTGATTCCATCTCCATTCGGAGAGAAGGGGTTAGGCGAACTTGTAACGCGATCGAGCAGTTGGCTCCTGTCGAGCGCGGAGGAACTGAGCACCGTAGTACCGGACAGATCGGCTTCATCGCCGTCCCCCAATTCGGTCGCATTGCCCGGGATGATGGTTTGCAATGAGCCCTGTTCGGTCGAGAGTTGCACCGATCCAGTAAAATTGGTGCTGTAGGTCAGGACGCTGGTTTTAAATTGGACTTTTATCAGGGTGCCATCTTCTTTAACTGGGGGAATCCGGAGGGCAAAACTGGAAGGGGAAACCGCGGCGATCTGAATGCCGTCTTCGACCGAAGTATCGTCTATTCCGGAAAAGCTCTGCCGCTCGTGGATGAGATCGTCATTGGCGTCTATTATCTGCACCTCTTCTATAGTTCTCACCTGGCTCTGGGTGGAAATTTCGACGGTATCGAAGCCGCGCAGACTGGCCGAGGTTGCCTCGGCGCGCAGGGCAAATGTGAAGGTCGTATCCTTTGAGACCGGCACATCGCGCGGAAAAATTTCACCGACGATGGCATCGGCCAGGGGGGGGGAGAGAAAATCGAAGCTCAATTGTTTGAGCACCCGCCCCGCATCCAGATCGCGACTATTAAAAATCACCTGAATCTGGAAGTAGCGCCGGGGCCCCGGTGAGGTAATGGGTGCACCAGCCGGATCGTTGGCGGCACCGGCCGGCAAGGGCGTGCTGAAGGGACTCCAGTTGATCAGGTCGTCCCGCACGGGTCCGGGATTCCACTGGCGACCCAATTCATCATTGAGAGGTAGGGATTTATATTCTTCCAGGGCCAGTTCTGCCGATGTGTCCAGGACCGAGCGCTGTACCTCTGCAGGGTTGCGCTGACCGTGGAGCAGGCGGGTAAAAACAAAGGGATTGGTGTCGCTACCTGTGCGGGTGCGAATCTGGATGTCGGAAAAGGTGGAATCACCGGCCACCTCCTCCTGCCAGCGGAGTACACTCCACACCGCGGGCTGACCGGCATCGAAGATATCGGAGATGTACTGAGCATTGGAGAGAAAGCCGATGCCGAAAACCTCGAACTCGTCAATTTCATAGTTGACCGTGGTCGTGGACCGAAGGCGTAGTGCCGTGACCGTGCGCGGTGGATCCAGGTATATGTCGACGACTGGATTCTCATTGTCGGGTTCAAGGAGCAATGGCTCCCAGATAGTGTTGCCGCCCTCAGTCTTACTGCCATCATTGGTGAAGAGTTCAAAAGCTCTTAAGAAATCGTTGGAAAAGGGCGTCGTAGGCGAGGGAAAAACAGTGTCGCGCGGATAAAAACGGACGCGATTTACCCCAAAGGTTCCCCCCAGTTGTATGAAGATGAGCGTTCCCAGGGCGTTGTAGTACTTGCGCTCAAATGCTTTCTTTTCTCCTCCATCATCCAGGGTAATCAATTCTTCCAGCATGAAGCGAAGATCCTGGGCATCGAGACATGCCGGCACGCAACCCGTGCCGAAAACATTGGGCGCGGTGATACTCCCCCCCCGCTGCAAGGCGCTGTTGGCAATGTTTTCGCCGTCCTGGATGCGCAGGGGGTGGATGCCGCCGGGAAAGTCTGGGCTGGCAAATTCGACCAGATCGCCGGGGGCATTGCCCACCAGTAGCTCGTTGGGGTTGAGAAGGGAGCGGTAGGGAGGATCGATGGGGTCGACGCTCGACGCGCCATTGCCCTGCCAATCCAAGGTGCCATTTTCCCCGATAGTTACCGTCTCAATCGCCATTGCCATTTGGCAAGTGCAAAGGAGCCCGACCCAGATAAGAAAAAGCTGTCCGGCAGATATATTTACTCTATTCATAATATTTACTCTATTCAAAGAGGGAAATAAATAAATAAAACCTCTATCCAAGCAGCTCGATTTTCTGAAGATGCCGTCTATTCAGAAGAAGGAAGAAAGGGACTTTTGCGAGATTCCGAGCAAAAATTGTTTGTCCCAATTGTTAATCAAGCAAAAAACGGATCCAGATGTCAATCATTTATTTCCCCAGGAACTTTTTTAATTGTTTCTCTGCTGAGGTTTCGGCGAGATGCCGCATTCTCTTTTCGCGTTCGGCGAGGCTGTAGTGGCCATAGTGTTCATCGGCCTTTTCCAGGTTCCCGGTGCGCTTGTAAAGATTTCCAAGGTGTCTGTGCACCTCGAACTCCGCCGGACTCAATAGCAAAATTCTTTCAAAGTGCGCAATCGCTTCGGCGTAGCGTTTCTGGCCGGCGAAGAGGAGTCCCAGACTCCAGCGCGCCTGGACAAAATCCGCGTCCAATTCGACAGCCCGGTGCAGCAGTTCCTCCGCCGCCGACAGCCGCGGCGGCGGCAGTCCGGGCCGCAGTGCTCCTTTCTCCGCTCTTTCCTGCCTTATCAAAAGATCGGCCAAAAGAGTGTGGTAGGATGCACTTTTCGGCTCCTGGGTGATCAGGGTACGGGACTCTTTTTCGGCCGCTTCGATATCGCCGGTAGATTCGTAGAGGCGGACCAGTTGATAGCGGACCAGAGTTGAATCTGGATTGAGGTTCAGGGTCTGGCGGTAGGCCTGGACAGCGCGCTGGGGCTGGCCGGCCGCCAGATGGGCGTAGGCCAGGCGGCCGTGTAGAGCGGCCCATTGAGGGGTCAGTGGAATGAGTTCGGTGTAGACCTCGATAGCTTCCTGGTAAAGCTTGCTATTGAGATAGGCATTGCCCAGGAGAAAGCGCTCTTCGGCGGCCTGGGGATAAAATTCCAGGTATTGCTGGTAGAGTTTTATGGCATCGGCGTATTGTCTTTTTGCATTGTAGAGATTGGCCAAACTCAATAAGGCGTTCTGGTGGTCGGGGCGGTTTTCGACGACGGCGCGGTATTCTCGCATGGCGTTGGCGACCATGCCTTTTTTTTCATAGGCGTAGCCCGTCCAGAAACGCTGCTGGGTATCCGGTGCCGCATCCAGCGGAGCGGCACCTATATTGGTCACTACTATGAGTCCGACCAGGATTAGCAGCGCTCGGACGCGGTAATTTGGCCGCCGCCAGAGCCTGTAGAGGCCAAAAGCGGCAAAGAGCAAGAGCAAGGGGACGGCAGGCAGACGGTAGCGCGAGGTCACGAAAAAGAGGACCACCGAAAGCATATAGGCCAGCACAAAGTACAGCAGCAGGCGTCCCTGGGGCGTGCGACCCTCTTTGCTGCGCCAAAAGAACACCAAGCCTAGCAGGGCGAAGGGCGCTATCAGGCCAAAGGGAAAGGTCAGCCCCTTTTTCCATAGCAGGACCTGGAGCACGCCCGAATCGCGGCGAGCCCAATAGGGGTCGAGGTTGCGTCGGATTTCGTCGCCGTGCCAGAAAAGATAGAATTTGCGCCCTAAAAGTTTCAGATAATCCAGCGGATCGTCGGCAATATAGGACCAGGAGCGCGCAAAAAAGAAGCGGGACTTTGCCGAAGGTAGCAGGATACCAGCTTCGTTCTTGGGAGTATCAATAAGCTCAATCCAGTCCTGACCCGGGCGAATATTGACCGTGCGGTCATAGTCCGGGTTGTTGCCGATATAGAAGTTTACGCCGGCATTGTGCGAGATAAGCACCAGGTCGCCGCCAACCAGATAGTTGCGCAAAGTGACGGGAGCGATGACGAGGACAAAGCCCAAAACAAGTAGAGCACCCTGTCGCCAGGTGTGGCCCTTGACGATATCGGCCCCTTTGTTGGTGGACCAGAGCCAGAAGAGCAGCAGGGGGAGGAAGAGGATTATGTTGGACACGGCCAGGGTACAAAAGCCCAGCAGGAGGCCAGAGACCAGCCAGGGCCAGCAGGCCGGGCTCGGTGCTCTGGCCAGACTCAGCAGCAGAAGCAGGTTGAGAAAGATGGCCGGGATGGTGGGCAGCAGCTCGCCGCCGAAGTAGATCAGGGGACCGTAAAATGCCGCGAGCAAGCCGGCACCAAGGGCAACGGGAAATGGAAATATCCGCCGTCCCAGGTTGTAAATAAGTACGCATATCCCCGCCCCGATCAGAGCCTGGAAGAGGCGCGGTAGATAGAGATCCTGGTCGAAGAGCCAGAAGGAGAGCCCCAGGGCATAGGGGTATAAGGGCGCCTGCCAGAAAGGCACTGGCCGACCGGCCCATGAGTGAGTGCTTAAATAGACACCATCCTCCACATAGGTCCTGGCATCTACGAGCGGAATCTCGAAAAACAGGCTCTCCTGAATTTCTCCCAGGTAGAGCAAGCGCAGAAGCAGCGCCAGCAGGCCTATGAGCAGGGGGGCATAAAAAGGGCGCCAGCCTGCTAAAAAAGGGGGAATCATTAACAGATAAAATTAGTCCAATCCAGCGTAGACCGTGATAAAACTCTGGGTAATGGTCCGCGTACTTTTCTCCTTGCGAGCTTGGCGATCAATCTGCAGGCCCATTGTGGTCGTCAACTGATACCCCAAATAGGCCGAAGAATTGGTGAATTGAATTGCGGCGACTATGCCGTTGAAGTCGTTGGCCTCATCCTTGAGATCCTTGAATTGAGTGAGTTCTAGACCGGCCTGGGCAGTGGTGTGTTTCAAGAGGGGAAATCCCAGTATAAGTCCTTCCAAACGAGTCCATTCCCGCCGCTTGTTGGTGGAGGTGAGATCGATGCTCTGGTTGCGGAATTCGCTTTTTGCACGTGGCTCGATCCACAGGTTCCCCAGGTCAAAACGATAGCTGATCTTATTAATGACGCCAAAGAAGAAATCCCGTTTGCGCAGTCCAGTCGGCGCCCGCTCTTTGGCACTGAGGCGCTGATGGTAGAGATCGTATTTCAGGTAGTTGATGGTTTCAAAGCCGGCGCGGGTGTAATCGTGACCTAGCCAGAAGGAATTTATCCAGGTATCGCGCGCGACGAGGGGATCTTCGATTTTAGTCAATTCGCCGGTGCGGATATTGGCGCTGGGCAACCATTGCAGAAGATCGTCGACAATATTGTCCTCTACCGACTTGAACATATCGAAAAGGCGAAAACGACCCCACTTGGGGGTGCTGCGATCCAGGGTAAAGATGGCGTATTTGGACTGGTTTTTCTGATCCGAGGAGATGAGATCCTCGCGCATGGCGCCGATAGAAAGACGAATGTCCGGAGTCAGGTGGGCGCCTCCATAGATGTTATAGCCCTGGTGGTTCTTCTTGTAGGGATAATCCGGCAGTTCGTCATTTTCAAAGCGATCAATCCAACCGTTGTTGTTGAGGTCAATGCCGAAAAGGAACTCGGGCCGGTCCACCGAGTGGCGCAGAAAAGGCTCGTCGTAGTCGGGAATGGAATTGACCAGCGAGCGGTTGTCATTCTGATTGAAATCGGATATAAAATCCTGGTTTTCGTCCCAACCAGGGTAGACTTGCTGATCACCGCTGCGAAAGTCCCTGCGGATGGTGTCGGGAAATTGGTCCTGATCGTCGTTGTCTTCGACCAGTTCCAGCACGTGGCCGCGCTCGTCCTCATAGTCGATGAAGCCAGAGCTCAGGGTGGTGAAGGTGCGGGTGTTGTAGCGCGGATCCATGCTATAGGATTCGGCAAATAGGAAGTAGGGATAGGAGTTGCGTGAAAGGTTGACCATCCAGGCCGGTGCGGCCCGTTTTGAACTAATGCCGGACCAGCTTAAATGATTATCCTCGGAGCCGTCGATATTTACATTGGGGTATTTAGTGTAGGAATAGCTAAGGTCGTATTCCCCATAAAAGTCGAAGCCGTAAACATCCCTTAATTCCAGGGTAGCTCCCCAGATCTGAGTAGCCGTAGGCAGGCCATACTCAAAGCTGACTACCTGTAGGTTGGTATTGTCCTTGACATTGCCCTCGGCCTGGGCCTTGAGGAGAAGGACCGAAACATCCGAATCGTTCAATTGCCGGTCAGAAGTCACCCAGACCTGGTAATCGTTGCCCAGGACCAGCCGGAATTCCACTTTCTTGATATCTTCTTTGGAACCGTTGGCAATATTGATAAAGGTCGGGCTGTCGAAGTCGTAGCGCAGGCGGATTTCCTCGGTGCCATCGGCGGAGAGGTAGCCTTCGCGTACAAAGCCGCCTTCGATAACAGGTTCGAAGCGGATCTGTTTACCGATATCGGGGATGTCTTTGCCCGTTTCGTCGACCTTCACTCCAGGCAAATAGTGGATAATTATATCGGAACCGGCCGGGAAGAAGGCAGCACCACCAACTCCGTCTTCGGGGGAGTCGTCGCGCAGGACAATTTCAATGGAGGAAATGGTGTTATTTTGGTCCAGGGTGAGTTCGCCGCTGATCGGATTGCCGGAGAAGCCATCAATGATGGTATTGGACTGATGCGCATTGACGCTGGTTAAACCGAGGGTGGCAAAATCGCCCACCTGGGCGGTAACGCGTCCGCCGATGAGGGAAGTGGTGTTGGTCGCCACAAATTCGATATCGTTCGTTGAAGTGCCGCCGGGACCACTGATGCGGGAGTAGACTATGGTCCCGTGGTATTTGTCGCTGGCGTAATCAAACTGGGCCCCATCCCAGGCGGGTTTGGAGAAGGTCATGGGGGTGAGGGTGCTGCGGATTTTATCGCCTATGGTGAGGGCGTAGTGGTGCTGCCCTTTGGCGTCGGACGAGATGAGGATACCACTGAACCAGTCATTTAATCTCGAAGCTTTGAGAATCGAAGAGCCAAATTGCTTCGGCTGCATCTGCGAATTGTTGTAAATTACCCAGCCGCGAGTGATATAGTTTCCATAGCGATCATAGAAAGAATCGCCTTCCTGCACGATATCGACATAGCGCTGATAGTGCTCCCTGGCATAGTTGGAATATTCCCACTGCCGCCATTGATACTCATTGTAGAGCTCCTGGGGTACATACCACCTTTTCCTGGCTGGATCCAGGGGGCCAAAAAGTACTCCCGGGCCCTGGGGTTGGAAGGAAACTTTACCACCGCGCTGGACCGTGCCAAGGCGACTTCCGTAATTCTGTGCATGCACAGAAGAAGCAATAAAACCCAGGCAGATTAGGATATTGAGGAGACAAAAAATAGCGTTCTTATTGAGCATGCGTTTCCTCCTTTACCAAACCGAGCAATATGGTCTGGGAAATTTAATAAGGCAACGATCGAATTCGTGCCCCTGCTGTCGAAGCCAAGGGCGCGCTGGATGTCTGCTAGTAGACAACGGAAAGCAGACGGGTTTGGGTAGCACTGCTGCTGTGGTCGTCCATGTGGAGCTCCAACTGGCACAGGTAAAGCCCCGGAATTACTTTTTGGCCGCTGAGAGATTGGCCGGACCAGGAAATTTCGGCATGACCACTGCCAATCTCTTTCGTCGCTTCCCAGATGAGGCGGCCGTCCAGGGAAAAAATCCTCACTTTAACCGGGCGGTCGTCAGTTATTTTGAAGACTGAGAAGTTAATTGTCGTCTCGTCGTTGATCCCATCGCCATTGGGGGTGAAGGGATTGGGGGCAATGGCGAATTCATCGAGTGCTTTGGTGCCTAATGGTACATTGATAGAGAGGGAATTGCCACCGACATCTTCGGTGGCATCGCCGGCTTCGGCGGCCTGCCATGGTGCGGCCCCACCGCTTTTGCGGGTGTATATGCGCAGGGTGGTACCATTGAGAAATACCGGGGCTTTGTAGCGCAGGCGCATCAGGGGACCACGCCCGGTTACGCGGCCTTTGATTGTGCGGGAGAGGCGATTATAGGCACCGGCATTGAGGGAATCGCCCAAGCTGTCGAAGGGAAACTGAGCCCCATCACCGGTCAAGCGCCTGAAGAAGCGCTGCGGCCCCCGTTCCCCTTCGGGCAAGTCGAAATAGGCCGTTTGGGTTATGCGGTTGCCAGCAGTGTTGAAATAGAGGACATCGCCTCTTTCTTCCTGATCCAGCAGACCATAGGAGGCTCCAGAGAGCCAAAGGCCATCTCCCGTCACCGGCACCTGGTCACCTTCGACCGTAATCCTATTATAGGTCTTGGACACCTGGGAAAGAATATTAATCGGGGCGGATAATTGCACCCAGATGGAGTCGGAGCCGCTAGCAGGGCTCAAAATTTGCAACTGATCGCCGCTTGCCGAGTCGGTGAAGATACCCTCTCCCGCGGGTAGAAAGACCTGGTCTTCCTCGTCGCTATCGGGATCGCTGTTCAGCCCCACCTCGAGAAGTTCCATATTTTGAGATGCGGGCATGGTCAGCAGGAGTTCATCAAAGCCGATGCTGCGGGAGTTGATCGGACTTTCGATGAAATGGGGTTGGATAAATACTTCAAAGGTATCGGAGATTCCCGGAGTAGAAATTGAATTAGGCCATATTTCGGCCAGGATGCGTTCGGCGACAGGGGTGGCCATCTCAATGCCGATAGAGTGTATTGAAGCGGCATTGTCCCGGTTGGTTGTGGACAGTTTGACCTGGATCTGCATGTACTTCCGCAACCCGGGAGAGGTTATCTGGTCTCCAGGGTTTTTGTAGGGACGGCTCCATGGACTCCAGCCTCTGGTCGGGATGTAGGTGGTGTCTGCCGGTCCCTTAAAACTGCCAATGAGGTTATTCCAGGCATCCTGGGTGATCTGGTTGCCATTTTTGTCCGTGAAGCGGATATCCTTCGCTATCAGATCTCCAGTGCGGGTGCGCACCTCAACGGAGGTTCCCGGCGGCGTGTCTTCCGGCCCTGGTTCCCAGGTGATACCACCAAAGTTCCGCGACCCGGGCAATTCTATCAGATCCGAAACTAATTCTACCTCGGCCGGATAGCCCTTTGAGAACAGCTGGTACTCGGAGACATTCGGACCGGCGGTATAACCGCCCCGGCGGCCGGGGTCATCGGAGACGATACTGAGTTCCAGGTAGCGCAATTTGGGAGGGTCTGAATAGACGTCCATCATGTGCTCGAAGCGGTCCTCCAGGTTGTGTTCCCGGAGTGGATCGCTGATGCGCCGCCATTTGATCTGGCCATTGGAATCCCGCGATCCGTCCGAACCACGAAGCTTATAGCCATCGATTAAAAGTCGGGGCAGGGAAGAGGATATGCGAAAGGTATCCAACCAGAAGGTGGCTCCCATATCTACCAGCAGAACCCCGCGATCCACTATGGGAGACCAGACCAGGTGGATAAAGTTGGTGCCTCCATCTCCATCAAAGGCCGGGCCAGGAGAAAAGGAGTCGTTGGCCCCTTCAAAGACCGCATTTCCTCCCCCGCTTACAATTCCGGGGCTGAGATTGTCCCCGTAACCCCAAACCTCGATATCGGCCAAGCGTGGGCGCTCGCGCATAAAATATTGAATATCGCCTTTGCGGGTAGTGTCCTCCAGCGATTCGTAGACGGATTTTTCAACCGGTTCCTGGAAGCCCTGAGTATTCTTTATATAGTATATGACATCGCCTTTATCGTCGCCGAGCCCATTGTGTTCGGCCGCGTTTTCAACCATATGGCCGCGGCGATATTTAGAGTCAGTTACGACAACACGTATGACCTGTACCGTTTGGCCGCGCCAGTTGTCATCGGCTTTAAATTGCTCGAGACCGAAAGAAAACCTTCTCTGGTCTTCGTTGGAGCCTTTGGTGCCGCCTTCGACGCGAAAGCGTATTTCGTCAACTTCCTGGTTGAGGACTTTTTGAAAAGGGGCGGTCAATATTCTGAACTGGCGGAAGGGGTCGCCGTCTTCTTCGTCTACAAAGTTGCAAACGAGTTCATCGACGGGAACGCTGCGGCCCAGGTCGATCTCGATCCACCAGTCTTCTATGGGATCGTCGATATCTGGTTCCCACCAGGTCTTGGGATCGCCGTCGAGGATATTGGCAGCGTCTTCGGGGTTTGAGCCAACGCGGCTGATACCCATGCGGGCCAGGTAGGTGTAGAGGGGATTTTTCTTGCGGTCGAGGATGACATTGCCGAAAAGATCTAAAGTTTCGGTACTATCGATAGTTAAGATGGCGGTTTGTCTCTTCTTGCGCTTAAATTCCGACAGCTGGCGGGAGAAGGTGTCGACGTCATCGAGGACATTGAAACGGGAGCGAGAGAAATGGGGTTTAACCCCCGCCTGGGGTGCGGTGATAATATCTACTGCGTGAGTGGGCAAGCTCCATCGCCCCCAGTGAGCCGAGGAATTTACAATAATTTGGTTGCCGCTGATCCTGTATCCTCGCTGCTGGGCTTCGAGCTCTTGGGACGGCGCGAGATTTAGGCAGAGCAAAAAAATTAGGGCGGTATATCTCATGGGTAACTCCTGTGTGGACAATATCTACATGGAGCTCATAAGTTTTTATTTTATAACATCTTGCTTAATTTAAAGGTCTTGGCTTTGAAAGTGTTGCAAAATCTTATTGAACTAAATATAGTAAATGTCGGGGGAAATTTCTGAAAAACCCCCACTTTAACCAGTCAAGTTACAAAATAATTTAAAGAATAGCGGGTAGAATTTTTTTTCATTGATATAATAATGCATTAAATTTTTTTTGCCCAGACCTTTCTGCGTTCGAAATTCGTTTTCCCGCGTTGGAAAGGGGGGAATATACCGCCTGCAAACTTCATTGAAGAGTGCCCAATAGTGAATCGGGTACTGCTACCTTGAGATTTTCCGGATAGATTTTAGTCTGGGATGCGTATTTCTCTCGTAATTCTACCAAGAGATCTGTCAGTGCTACGTTTTCCCGTTCATGGCGCAACAGTGCTTTGGCTTGCCGTCTGGCCGTCTCGAGGGGTTGGATCCTGCTTTCTTCGCGTTCTAGGACGCGAAATACAGAGTGGCCCCCCTTTACTTCCAGGGGACCTTCAAGTTCGCCTTGAGGGGCCTTGAAAACGGCAGCGGTAAGCACGGGGTACAGGGATTTGGTCAGCGAGTGGAAGTGGAATTTACCGTTGCGCTTGAGCGCATCTTCTCGCACGCTCCTGGCGACGAATTGTTCAAAGTCGCCCCCCTCTTCGATTTTGCCTTTGATCTCGAGAGCTTCTTCCCGGGTGGCCAGCAGCAATTCCTCGACCCAAATGGCCTCGCTCTGGCGGAAGGCTTCCAGATGTGTTTCGTAATAGTGGCGCACCTCTTCCTCGGAGATGTCGATCATTTCGGCAAGGACGGTCTTTCTGAGCGTTTCGAGCAATGCGTCTTGTGTGACCAGTGTCTTGAACTGCTCTACCTCGGGCGTTTCGCCGAGACCTGATTTTCGCGTTGCGTGGCGAATTAGATAAGAGGTGAGGAAATAGTAATCCAGGGAGGCTTTGGCCCGGACGGTATCGGCAAAGCCATAGCTGACGTTCAACTGGCGCAGGACTTTCTGGACCTGTCCCAGGCTAACCTGGCCGTCTTCGTATGTGTATAGGATATCGGAGCTTGTTTCCAGGGAAGTGGGCTCTTTTCTATTGTAGGCATCTACCAGGGCATTCAGGGCCTCTGCATGCAGGCGCACTTTAAAGGATTCCTTTAGCAATTCGAAGTGTTCGGCTTCCACCTGAGCGAGACGCTTTTGATAGAGCAGACTATTGATCTTTGCCCGGTATTTTTCAAAAGAGGCCGGGCGCTCTTTGCTGAAGCGTACGATATGCCAGGAGGAACCGGCTGCTAGAGGGTCTGAGTTTTGGTTCTGGGGCAGGGATTTGAAGACCTGCGGTGGGATGTGGAGTGATTCGAGTAGATCCCGGCCGATAAATCCCAACTCGCCGCCCCGTTCGGCCGAGCGCTCATCCAGCGAGTGGG
>CAXFTV010000616.1:0-3267 GCA_964005845.1 uncultured bacterium | reverse complement strand
CGAAGCTCAGGGGCAGCCGGAAATAGTTGAAATCGAGGTCGAGGGCAACCTCAGGAGAGTGGCAGAGTCGCTCATTCTGTCGACCATAGGTTTGTCGCCGGGCGTCGAGCTTTCCATGGAAAATGTCCAGATAGCAGTACACGACCTGTGGAATCTGAATGTATTTGAAGATATCCAGGTTTACCGCGAATACGTAGAGGGTGGAGTAAAGCTGATAATTGAAGTAGAAGAAGCGCCCACTTTGGAAGGAATTCGCTTCAAAGGCCAGAAACAACTAAAAGAGAAAGAGATGGAAGAGGCCCTGGGCTTGATCGAAGGGCAGGTCATTACTGCTACGTCCGTTGCCCGGGGCAGACAAAAGGTTCTAGACTTATACAAAGACAAAGGTTATTTACGGGCCGAAGTCAGCGGCAAACGCTTTGCAGCTGAGGAAGAGGGCAAGGTCTTTCTGCAATACGACATAAAAGAACGTGAAAAAGTCAAAATAAAGCGGATCAATATTCTGAATAGTTATGCCTTAGAGGGGAGAAAGTGGTGGTGGCCTATTTCCAGGCCATCCGGGTGGATAACGAGTTCGGAAGACCAGATTAAAAAACAGATGGAGACCAAGGAGAAGAAGTGGTGGCGCAAGGGCGAATTTAAAGCCGAGACCTACCGGGAAGACAAGGAAAAGATCCTTGCCCTCTACAAAAGCCAAGGTTTCCAACAAGCCTTTATTGTGCGCGATAGCGTCTACTATGACGAAAGCCAGAACAAACTGTTCATCGATATCGAGATGGACGAGGGCGATAAGTACTACATGGGCAAGGTCACCTGGGATGGCAATGCCCTCTTTGCCAATGCCGATTTAGCCGATAAGCTCGGACTCGAAGAAGGCGATGTCTATAAATTTTCGGGTCCGGAACTGGCCTGGCTGGTCCAATCGGCTTATTACGAGAAGGGCTATCTCAATACTGATGTGCGCCCCCAGGAGGTATTCCGCGGCGAGTTTGTGGATGTGCATTTTCAAATTTTCGAGGGGCAGCCCTTCAAAATCAGACGAATCGATATCGCGGGCAATACGCGGACGCGCGAAAAAGTAATTCGCCGGGAGTTGGAGTTGCGTCCTGGAGATATCTACCAGCAGAGTCTGGCGCAGGAAAGCCAGCGGCGGCTTCACATGCTGAATTTTTTCAAGGATGTGCAAATCCAGCCCGAGTTCAGCCCCGATCCAGAGAAGCGTTTCGTCGATCTCAACTTTAAGGTCGAGGAGCGGCGCACGGGGCAGGCTATGATGGGCGCCGGATACAGCGACCGCGACAAACTTCTGGGCCAGATCGGTCTGCAGATACCCAATCTGCGCGGGACCGGGCAAAATCTGGATTTCAGATGGGAGTTCGGGACCCGACGCGAACAGTTCCTGATCGGTTTTACCGAACCCTGGCTCTTCAACCCCCCCACCAGCCTGTCTGCCCGTCTTTCCATGCTGAGTCTGGAGTATTTCAATTATTACGATAGCAAGAGAAATTCGGCCAGTGTGCGCATAGGCCGGCGCCTGAAAAAACCCTCCAATACGACGCTTTCTGCAGGTTATCAGCTCCAGGAAGTCAAATATACCAATGTCGACACAACTTATGATCGGAGTTATTTGCGGCCGGTTACCACCAGTAGTTTTAATCTCTTCTATCAGCGGGACACCCGCGACTTGCCTCAGTTCTCCACCAAGGGTACTTTGTTTACCTACAGACCTGAGCTCGCTACGGCTCTGGCGTTTGGGAATGTGGATTTTCACCGCCACGAGGTGACCTTTAACTACTATCGTCCCAGCTGGTGGAAATTCGTTATCAGTGCGGAGTCCAAGGTCGCTTTTATAGATGGGTTTACCGCCGAGGATGACCTCAATATTTCCACCTGGGACCGCTTCTCGCCAGGCGGAGTAGACTGGTGGGACGGGCAGGTGCGCGGCTACCCCGATCGCTCGCTGGGCCCTCGTCCCGGGGGCCTTCCAATTGGCGGGACCTCAATGATGGTATTGAACATCGAATACCGCTTCCCCGTGGTCGAGCAGCAAATATACGGTTTGCTTTTTGCCGATGCGGGAAATGCATGGGCCAAGATTGACGCGCTGAACCCCCTCCATCCAGAGCGCTCAATTGGGGATCTGCGCCGCTCGGTGGGGTTCGGATTTCGGGTTATGGCCCCCATGCTCGGTATGATTGGTTTCGATTTTGGCTATGGGTTTGATCGCGAGAAGGTAGATGGCCAACAGGCCGGCTGGAGTACGCATTTCCAGTTTGGTCCGCAGATTTACTAACTATAGTTTTAGATTTCGGAAGGAAATATTATGAAAAGATCTGCTCTTTTCCTGGTTGTTTTTGGGTCGATTTTTCAGGTTGGTGTTGCCCTGGGCGATACGAAGTTGGGATATATTGATTCGGAAATTCTCAAGGAGCAGATGCCCGAATTGAGGTCCGTGCGGCGTCAGCTGGAGCAGTTGGAGCAGGAATATACCCGCGAGGCCAGTGAACGCGAGAGCAAGCTGGTAAAACTGCAGGAGGACTTTCGCAAGCAGGAACTACTCATGAGCGAAGCCCGCAAAGCCCAGTTACAGGCAGACTTTGATAAGCAGGTGCAGGAGCTGCAGGAATTCGGACAGCAAAGATTTGGTCCCGAGGGCGAGCTAATGAAAAAGAACATTGCCCTCTCCGAACCTATCTTTGAGAAAATCAATACTGCGCTGAAAGCCATTGCCGAGGAAGATGGTTACGATTTTATTTTCGATGTTGCCGGTAATGGTGCCATCGTCTATGCCGATGAAAAACACAATCTGACCGAAAAGCTCTTGCAGCGCCTGAAAGAAGAGGGCGAAGAAGCCGCAAAGGGCAAATGAGCACAGGCGAAAATTCCAATCCCATGAATATTGAACAAATCGAACAGCGCTTGCCGCACCGCTATCCCTTTCTGCTCCTGGATCGAATTCTGGAACTGGTTCCCGGGCAGCGGGTAGTAGGCATCAAAAACGTGACGGCCAACGAACCCTTTTTCGATGGACATTTTCCTCATCGACCTGTATTTCCCGGGGTCCTCATGTTGGAGAGTATTGCGCAAGCGTCAGCGATTCTGGTGAGCCTGATTATTGATGCGAAAGCCAGCCAAAAGAATGTCTACCTTTTCGCCGGGGTGGACAAAGCGCGATTCAAGGCGCCCGTTGAGCCGGGAGATCAATTGATCATCGACGTCGCGCTCGAGAGTCAGCGCCGGGCACTTTGGAAATGCTCTGGTACGATT
>CAXFTV010000615.1:0-3299 GCA_964005845.1 uncultured bacterium | reverse complement strand
GGGACCTATGTTGGTGGTATCACCCTGTGCGTGGCCGTATTTTTGGCAGGATAGGCCTGTATAGAATTGAGAAAAAGACGCCCTCACTCACAGGCGCTGGCGGGGGCGTGCTCTCTATATAACCCCCTCTTGCTCCAACCCCTTCATTTCTTCCTCCGAAAGTCCCAACACGCCCTGATAAACATCGGTATTATGCTGCCCCAGTAGTGGGGCTGGCGTCACTTCGACCGGAGAGTCGTCGAGCTGCACCGCGCAGCCGGGCATGGTGATGGTCCCCCGAGTGGGATGTTCAATAGTCGCGACCATGCCCCGCTCTCGCAGGTCGACCACATCTTCGACAAGCCGCTTGATGACATGACGGTCAAGCGTATTATTGCGACTGGTGAGGCTACTGCTGCCGATCTTGACGACCAGGCGCTTAACCTGATCCATGCGGGCGCGGCGATCCACCGTCGATAGGGTATTTAGAGATCGCTTCATTCCCGCACTACCACGCCGCGCTGCTTCAGAAAGTTCTTGACCTCAGGTATGGAGTAGTCACCGTAGTGGAAGATGGAGGCGGCCAGAGCCGCACTCGCCTTCCCTTCGGTGAGGACTTGATAGATATGCTCATCGCTGCCGCATCCACCAGAAGCCACAATTGGCACATCCACCCGCTCGGCTACCGCCCTGTTCAGTTCGATATCGTAGCCATCCCGGGTACCATCCGCATCAATGCTGTTGAGCACCAGTTCACCAGCCCCGCGATCCACCAGCTCCTCCACCCACTCGAGGGCATCAATGCCGGTGGCGCTACGCCCCCCGTTGATGTAAATCTCCCAGGCAGAGGCCGCGCCGGCGATGACCGGCTTGCGCAGTGCGTCAATGGCCCCGACGATGCACTGACTGCCAAAACTCTCTGCCCCCTGCCTGATGATGTCCGGATCTTTGACAGCGGCAGAATTGATCGAAACCTTGTCGGCCCCACCCTTGAGGATTTCGCGGATATCCGCAAAGGCGCGGATACCACCGCCTACGGTGAGCGGAATGAAGACCTGTTCCGATACTTCCTGGACCAGGTCCATTACGATATCGCGTCCCTCGGCCGAGGCGGTAATGTCGTAGAACACCAGTTCGTCGGCCCGCTCCCGATCGTAGCGCGTAGCCAGTTCCACCGGATCGCCGGCATCGCGGTCTGCCGAAAATTTAACGCCGCGGACATTGCGGCCGTTTTTAACATCAAGGCAGGGGATGATGCGTTTGGCTAACATTTTTTCGGCATAATCCTCAGTTTAAGCTGGCAAAATTTTTCAGGATCTTCAGGCCAAAATCCTGACTTTTTTCAGGGTGGAATTGGACCCCGAAAATATTGTCCCGCTGAGCTATGGAAGTGTACTCCAATCCATACTCGGTCGTGGCGGCGCAGTCTTCCGGCACGGCCGCATCTACATAGTAGGAGTGGACAAAATAAAAAAAGCTGCCCTCCGGCACACCGGCGAGAATTTCGACCGGCTTCTTGATGGCAATCTGGTTCCAGCCGATTTGCGGCACCCGCTCCGAGTCTGGAAAGTGCACCACCTTGCCCGGCAATAGATCCAGGCCCCGATGCTTTCCGCGCTCTTCGCTTTCACTGAACATAAGCTGCAACCCTACGCAAATCCCCAGGAAAGGTTTGCCCCCTTCAATGCTGCTGTGGATCGGCTCGACCCAACCGGCATCGTGCAGGTTGCGCATGGCATCGCCAAAAGCTGCATCTCCGGGCAGTACCAGATGGCTGGCCTCCCGCACCTGGCCAGGATTCTCGCTTATCACCGCTTTGTGCCCCAGGTATTCGAAAGCTTTCTGCACACTGCGCAGATTGCCCATGCCATAGTCGATGATTAAAATCACGATTTACCCAACTCTGCAGATCGCTGCGTCGCTGCCTGCACCGCACTTATCAGCGCATCCCGCAAGCCCTTTTCCTCCAGTTTGTGCAAACCGGCAATAGTGGTCCCTCCCGGCGAGGTAATCTGGTCTTTGAGAATGGCCGGGTGCTGCCCGCTCTCAATTACCATGCGAGCAGCTCCGAGTGCGGTTTGCGCGGCCAGTTGCAAAGCATCTTCCCTGGATAGTCCCATGAGCACCCCCCCGGCGGCAAGAGCCTCGATAACGGTATACACATAGGCCGGACCACTGCCGGAAAGCCCGGTCACTGCATCCATCTGGGTTTCCGCCACCACCACCGTGCTGCCGACCTGGTCGAAAAGGGCCCGCACTAATTCTATCTGTGCCGCTGTGACATGCTGGCCCGCACAGACTCCGGAGGCCGCAGCACCTACCCGCACCAGCATCTGTGGCATGACTCTAACGACGGGCACAGTTGCTCCGATCTGAGCCTCGATAGCAGCTGTAACCACTCCAGCCATAATAGATACCAGCACCTGATCCGGCCCCAGGAGCGGAGCGATTTCCTGCAACACGGTCGCGGCCATCTGCGGTTTAACGGCCAAAATGACCACATCGCGGCCGCGCACGGCGAGCGAAATTTCGCTTCCGGTCTGGACGCCCAACTCGGCCAGTGGCTGCAAAACGCCCTCAAATACATCAGTGGCCGCAATCTGAGCTGCCGGGATGCAGCCCGCGTCCAAAAGGCCCATAACCAGGCCACTCCCCATATTGCCGGCTCCGATTAAACCTATCTTACAATCTTCCACAATTCTCTAGCCCATAGCCAAGAAAAAAAACGTCATCAACCAGACTTCCTATCAGCTCTAAGTACTCTCAAAATAGTATACTTATTCCCTTCTGTCAAACCTCAAAATACAGTCCTAAAAAGTCCTTATCTCCCGGTTTAAATTCCCCATATTCCCCCGCGGCAGCACATTTTCCCCATACCTTCGGGAGTCGTGGCCGACACTTCTCGACTTCGCCTCCACCACCAATTTCTGCAACCTGGGAAAAAGTGTTTTCACATGCCCTGAATGACCCTTTTTAGTTTCCTGTAAACCAGCTTCCGAATAGTGCAATTTCTTCTTGACGAATTAGCTGTTGTCGTGCTATCTTAGACACAATATATACTCCCCTTGGGAATTGAAGATCCGTAGAGAGAAATTTTGCGTCAGGTAGGGATTCGCGAACTGCGCGCACGACCTCTCTTTGGGAGAGGAGGTGATTGACGAGGAAGTAGACCTGACTTCCAATACGCGAACGTCGCGAATGGTTTTTTCGAGCTTTGATCACCCCTTAAATCGGGCATCACAAGGAGTAACTATCATGGCTAAGAAGGCCGCACCCAAGAAGAAGGCCGCGCCCAAGAAAAAAGCTGCACCCAAGAAGGC
>CAXFTV010000614.1:0-9245 GCA_964005845.1 uncultured bacterium | reverse complement strand
GAATTTTTGTCACCCACAATGTCTACGAAGCCGTATTTTTGAGCCAGCGCGTCCTGGTCATGAGCCCCCGTCCCGGGCGGCTACTGGCCGATATTGCCGTACCTTTTGGCCATCCGCGCGCCGCCGAATTGCGCCAGAGGGCCGAATTCGTACGTCTCGCCGCTGAAACTTCGCGCCAGCTCGAGGAGAACCCCACATGAACATGCGGCTCCTCGTCCGATTAGTGAAATCGCTTCTGCCACCACTGCTATTCTTCGCCATAATCGTCACCCTCTGGCACCTGGTTGTCGAGCTAGGCCAGATCAAGCCCTTCCTTTTGCCGGGACCGCTGCGGGTCCTGGAGGCCATCGGCGACAACCTCCCGGCTCTAATAAACGCAGTATGGCTCACCGCTATGGGGGCGCTGGCCGGTTTTTTCTTGAGTTTTGTGGTCGGTTTTCTGATCGCCCTGTTATTTTCCCAATCCAGAATAATCGAGCGCAGCCTCTATCCCTATGCCATTTTCTTGCAGACCGTGCCCATCGTTGCGATTGCCCCCCTCATCATCCTGTGGATCGGACACGGAATCTACGGCGTGGTGGCGGTCTCCTTTATCATCGCCCTCTTCCCCATCATCGCCAATACTACCACGGGTCTGACTTCCGTCCACCCCGATCTGCTGGATCTTTTCAACCTCAACAATGCCAGCCGCTGGCAAATTTTACTCAAACTGCGCATCCCCAACTCCGTTCCCAACATGCTCACCGGGGCGCGGATCTCCAGCGGTCTGTCGGTTATCGGCGCCATCGTGGGCGAATTCTTCGCCGGCTACGGCACCGAGGACTTCGGGCTCGGCTACCTGATCATCCTGGCCAACGGGCAGGCCAAGACCGACTACCTTTTTGCCTGCATTCTATTCTGCACCCTGCTGGGATTGGGCATCTTTACCACCATCAATATTTTGAGTAACTTTCTCCTGGCTCGCTGGGGCCGCGTTTGAAAGAATCTGTAATTCTGCATTTTTTAGAGGGAAAAAATATGAAACATCTATTGAGTGTCCTTTGGTGCTGCCTGCTCATGAGCTGCGGCCAGCCGGAAAATCCGGATCGGGCCAGCACCGATTTCGTCCACGTCAAACTAGCCCTCAACTGGTTTCCCGAAGCCGAACACGGAGGATTCTACGCCGCTCTGGTGCACGGTTACTATCAAAAACAGGGACTTCAGGTTGAGATTCTCGGCGGCGGCCCCGATGCCCCGGTCATCCAGCGCGTCGCCACCGGCGCCGTGGAATTCGGCGTCACCAACGCCGACGATGTCCTCATCACGCGTGCCCAGCAAGCCCCAGTAGTGGCCCTGATGGCCCCCTACCAGATTAACCCTCGCTGCATCATGGTCCATGCCGATGCCGGCATCAGCCAAATTGAGGATATCCGCAACATCACCCTGGCCCTCTCACAACGACCGGCCTTTTCCCATTACCTGCGCAAAAAATTTGACCTTACAGGAGTAAAGATCGTACCCTATCCCGGCAATGTTACCCAATTTCTCATGAACCGGGATTTTGCCCAGCAAGCCTATATCTTCAGCGAACCCTTCGTAGCCCGCAGCAAAGGTGGCAACCCCCATTCCCTGCTGGTAGCCGACATCGGCTTCAACCCCTATGCCAGCGTCTTGATTGCTACCGAAGAGGCCATAGCCGAACGGACGGATATCGTTGCCGCCATGGTCCATGCCGCAATTGCAGGCTGGGACCACTACCTGCGCGATCCCGAGCAAACCAATCGCCACATCCACCAGCTAAATCCGGAAATGGGCATGGATATTCTGGCCTACGGAGCACGGGAATCGCAACCCCTGATCCTGGACGCCACCGCCCGCGCCGAGGGCACGGGCCACATGTCCGCCGAGCGCTGGGAAACCCTGCTCCAGCAACTGATCGAAGCAGAGTTGATCGCCGCCGGCGCCATCCGCTCCGATGCCGCCTTTACCAGCCGCTTTTTACCCTGAAGTGACTTTTCTAAAAGATCTGACCCTGGGCAAATATATCGCGGTCGCTTCGCCCCTGCACAACCTCGATCCCAGAACCAAATTCATCGCCGTTTTGCTGCTAATGAGCACTCTTCTCGCCGCCGAAGGCCTGGCACCTGGAGAGCGCACCCACCTCTTCGCCCCACTACTGTTTTTTGCTATATTTCTCGCTGCCATCGTGCCCTTGGCCCGAATACCCATCGGCATCGTAATTAAAAATCTGCGCCCTTTCATCTGGCTATTTTTCTTTACCCTGGTATTGTGGGCCCTGTGGCCCCCTCCACCCCCTTACACGGTGCTGTGGCACCTGCCCGCCGTGGACCTATTCATCACTTTGGAGGGCGTAAAAAATGGTCTTTTCTTTTCGCTGCGCCTGTCCCTGATCATCGTCACCGCCTCCCTGCTGACCCTGACCACCGCTCCCATAGAGTTGACTGCGGGACTGGAGAAATTGTTCAATCCCTTGCGCCGCATCGGCTTTCCAGTTCACGAACTGGCCATGATGATAAGCATCGCCATGCGTTTTGTCCCCGTGCTCGTCGAAGAGGCAGAACGTCTCTACAAGGCGCAACTGGCCCGGGGAGCAAACTTCTCGGGCGGCCCAATTCAGCGCGCCAAAAACTTGATTCCCCTGCTGGTCCCCCTGTTCATTTCTACCTTTGCCCGCGCCGATCGCCTCGCCCTGGCCATGGAGAGCCGCTGTTATCGGGGCGGCATAAACCGGACCTATTTTCGCGAGTTGAAGTTCGCTCAGGGTGACTTCTACACCGCTCTTGCCGTGCTCGCCACTATCGCGGTGCTTCTGACACTTCCCTTCCTGGTGCCATTCTAAATTGAAACCGAACGACATACCAGCCGGAAATAAAACGCCCGCCCCACCTAACGAATGCGGTCCACGGCGCACCATTCGCCTGCTCCTGGAGTACGACGGCTCAGATTTTCTCGGCTGGCAAATCCAGGCCAGCGGCCGCACCGTGCAGGGCGAACTCGCCCGCGCCCTGCAGATCTTTCTACGAGAATCGCCATGCCCCATTGGTTCAGGCCGCACCGACACTGCCACCCACGCCCTGGGCCAGGTAGCGCATTTCCACACCTTTTCAAACCAATCGCCAACGCGTATCCAGAAGGCCCTCAATGCCCTCTTGCCCGCCGATATAGCCGTCCTCAAGGCCGAAGAAGCGGCACCCGAGTTTCACGCTCGCTACAGCGCCCGCGGCAAAGTTTACCGCTACCGCATCTCCAATACCAAAACCGCCCTCTGCCGCAATCAGGTCTGGGCTTTTTACCGCCCTCTGGATCTCGACGCCATGCGCCAAGCCACCACTACCCTGCTGGGCACGCACGACTTCGGGGCCTTTTGCAAGCGGGATCCGGTGCCGGACAATTTCACCTGCCGGATCACCCGGTGCTCCTGGCAGGTGCAGGGACGCGAGTTGATCTTTGAAATCGAAGCCAACCGCTTTTTGCGCCACATGGTGCGCATTATCGTCGGCACCCTGGTCGAAATCGGCAGTGGTCGTCGAGCGCCCGAGGATATGGCCTCCCTGCTCGCCAGCGGCGACCGGACTAAAGCCGGCCCCACGGCTCCGGCCCGGGGTCTGTGCCTGCTCCGCGTCTACTACCCGGAAGACAGTCAGACCGCCTGTGCACTCTGATCCATTTGCATCTGCCTTCCCCTGTATATTATATTTTATCTCCATTTTTTATAGCTTTGGTCTTTATATATAAATGTCTTTGCGAATCGCGTGAGAACAAATATCTCAAAGTACCTCCTCGCTGGCGCTATTTCATTGTTTAATGGGACCTTAAGTACGAACGGAGGTGCCGATGAAATCGCTGCTTCGCGCCGCACCGCCCTAGTTCGCGCAGTCGAGCGTACCCAACCTGCTGTGGTCAGTATTTATACCACTTACAGGGAAAAAGTATGGTACCCCTACCGCGATCCCTTCTGGCATTTTTTCGCGCCGCGTTTTTACGTCCCCGGGGAGAGAGAGCGCACCTTTGGGGGCTCGGGACTGATTGTTTCCAGCGAAGGTTATATCCTGACCAACGACCACATCCTCGGCCCGCACAAGAAACCCCGTAGAATAGTGGTCACTTTGACCGGCGCCCAGAACTACGAAGCCGAATACATCGGTTCAGATCTGGCCTTTGATCTGGCCATCTTGAAAATAGAAGCCGATGATCTTCCGGTTGCGCGACTGGGTAATTCGGACGATATTCTTGTAGGGGAATGGTCCATTGCCATCGGCAACCCCTTTGGCCTGGGTGGCACGGTCAGCGCCGGTGTTATCAGCGCCATAGGACGCGATTTCCCGGCATCCCAGGGAGATTATCTCTATCGCGACATGATTCAAACCGATGCGGCTATTAATCAGGGCAACAGCGGTGGCCCATTGGTCAACGCCCTGGGTGATGTCATCGGCATCAATAGCTTTATATATACCGAAAGCGATTATAGCATTGGCTCGATCGGCATCGGCTTTGCCATTCCGATCAATACAGCGCGCAGCTTTCTAGAAGAAATAAAACAGCACGGCAAAATTCGGGTGCCCTGGATCGGTCTTTCACTACAAGACCTTACCAAACCGCTGGCAGAATACCTGGAACTCCCCAGTACGGACGGAGTCCTGGTAGTAAAGGTCGCAGTGGAAAGTCCGGCCTATGTGGCAGGCCTCGAACGCGGGGATGTAATCGTAGAAATAGACGGGAAAATAATCAGCGACCGGCAGCGGGCCGCTGCGGTTTTTCAGAGCTTCAGAGTAGATGATCGCTGTGAGCTTAAAGTCATTCGGGCGGGAAAAACACAGCTCTTGCAGATGCATTTTACCGAGCGGCATCCCGCAAAGCAGGGGCGCTTTTGAAAATGGCACGCGAGGGACTCCCCTTCGTGGGAACGGGCCTGGGACTGGCACTGCTAGCGTGGGTGGGCGCTCAGTTTTTTCCTCTTCTAATCTACGCGGCCTGGCTCTTCGGAGTACTGGGCCTGTTCATGGTTTTTTTCTTTCGCGATCCGGACCGCACCCCACCGGAAGGCGATGATCTGGTTCTTTCTGCTGCAGATGGAAAAATAGTTAGTATTGCAAAAATCGAGTGCGACGAACACTTGGAAGGTGCGGCCATACAGGTCAGCACCTTCCTATCGCCACTTGACGTCCACGTGAATCGCAACCCCCTTTCCGGGGTAATAGAGTTCGTCAAGTGGCACCGCGGCCACTTCCATGCAGCTTTTGTGGCAGCGGCATCGACCGAAAACGAACAGAGCATTATTGCTATCCGCCACGGCGAAACCCGGATTCTCGTCAAGCAGATTGTCGGCATTCTGGCCCGCCGCATCGTCTGCAATTTAAATGCTGGCGATGCCGTAATAAAAGGTGAAAAATTCGGTCTGATCCGCTTTGGATCCCGAGTCGACCTCATCCTTCCGGCCCACACCCAGCTCCGCGTCAAAGTTGGAGACCGGGTCCGCGCCGGCGAAACTATAATCGGAGCAATCGACGATGTACAGGGCAATACTTCCTAACCTGTTTACCATCGGCAATCTTTTCTGCGGCTTTTTGGCCATCCACTATATTCTCCAGGACAACTTCGGATCCGCTGCCTGGCTGATCGTCCTGGGAGGCGTGCTCGACAAGATGGATGGCCTCATTGCCCGCTTCATGGGAAAGGACTCGCGCTTCGGCATCGAATTCGATTCACTGGTCGACATCTGCACTTTTGGGGTAGCGCCGGCTCTGATTTTTTACCGCAGCTATCCCGACTCGGGCTGGAGCTTTATCATCGCCTTTGCATATCTACTCTGCGGCGCCCTGCGCCTGGCTCGTTTTAACGCCCTCAGTCTCGACCATGAAAAAGGCGATTATTATCTTGGCCTGCCCATTCCCATGGCAGCTATTTGCCTGACCCAATTCGTAGTTTTTGCCGCGGATACCTGGATTGGCGGGCACACTGCCAGATTGGCCGCACCAGTGGTTCTGCTGCTATCTCTGATTATGGTCAGCCGTTTCGAATACGATCCCATACCTAATTTCCGCGCCAGTGGCCTGGGAGGGCGCCTCAAGCAGATTTACTTTCTCGTTTCGGTTACTTGCATGATCATTCCCAGTACCCAGGGTATCTTCTTCATCCTGATCACAATCTACGTCCTCTCGGGCGTATATCGCAGTATCGTCGGCCTTTTCAGCGACGAAGTTACGCAACACGCCTGAGTTTTTTCCATGTTGAGAAATAAACCCATAAGCCACCTTATTCTCATACTCTTTACCGGTATGATGGGCGCAAATATCATCGGCGAAGCACTGCGCAATATTCTGCATTTCATCGCCGATGAGAGCACCATTGTCGAACAAGCGCTGCTACGCTATGTAATCTACAGTATCGGCCCCCATAAGATTAACCTGTGGATTCTCTCGTTTTCGTTTGAACTTTCGCTGCATTTTAATGTCATTACCTTGCTGGGAATCCTCATCAGCTGGTACTATTTCAGATATACCTACTGATCCGGACTGACGATGCACTCGGCGAGTATACTACGGAGGTAAGACCATGTTTGGCATAGGTCATATGGAACTGATTCTCCTCTTCCTGCTCATTCTGCTCATTTTCGGTGCCAAGCGCATTCCGGATATGGCCCAAGGTCTGGGCAAGGGCATCAAAGAATTCAGAAAAGCCATGCACGATGTGCAGGAAGAAATTGATGTCAATGCACCGCCTGCCGCCAAATCGAGTCCTAAAATAGAGACCGCGACGCCCGAACAGACCGTGAGCCAAAAACCAGCGGAAGCCGCTGAGCCAGCCACTCAGCAAGCGGAGACAAAAAAGGGCAAGCTGCAGACTTAGGCAATGGTGCTTTACGAATCAACTGCCCACGCACTGCGCGACGGCATGCGGCGAGGCGAATTCACCTCCACCGAAATCACCCGGTCCGTTCTGCAGAAGATCGAGGCTCTGGAACCAACTATCAATGCCTTTATCAGCATCGATGCAGAGGGGGCTCTGGAACAGGCGGCTGCGGTCGACCAGAAGCGGGCTCACGGAGCGGACCTGGGACCTCTGGCCGGCATTCCCCTGGCCCTCAAAGATGTCATCTGCGTCAAGGGGGGGCGAACGACCTGCGGCTCCCGCATTCTGGAGAACTTCATCGCGCCCTACGATGCCACGGTAGTAGAAAAAGTGCGCCAGGCCAACGCCGTGCTGATCGGCAAGACCAATATGGACGAATTCGCCATGGGTTCGTCCACCGAGAATTCCTACTTTGGTCCCACCCATAACCCCCATAATCCCCAGCATGTCCCCGGCG
The DNA here is from genome assembly GCA_964005845.1 of uncultured bacterium. Classification (GTDB taxonomy): domain Bacteria; phylum Latescibacterota; class UBA2968; order UBA8231; family UBA8231; genus CAXFTV01. The sequence goes on along the minus strand of CAXFTV010000614.1, from coordinate 1,939 downwards.
GCTCCAGTGGTGGTACGGCAGCGGCCGTAGCCGCCCACGAGACCATCCTCGCACTGGGTTCGGATACGGGCGGATCAGTGCGTCAGCCAGCGGCCTACTGCGGTGTAGTAGGACTCAAGCCCACCTACGGCCGGGTTTCGCGCTACGGCCTGGTAGCCTATGCCTCGTCGTTAGACCAGATTGGCCCGGTGACCAAGGACGTGGAAGATATGGCTTTGCTCCTCCAGGTCATAGCAGGCTACGACCCCCGGGACTCGACCTCGGTGGATCTCCCTATCCCAGACTACACCGCGCCTCTTCCGCAAGGGGTAAAAGGTCTCAAAGTCGGCCTGGTCAAAGAGCACTTCGGCACGGGACTCGATCAGGAAATTCACCGGGCCGTCACCGCGGCCCTCGAGGTTTTACAACAAGCCGGTGCTGAACCGGTCGACATATCCCTGCCCGTAGCCGCCCATCCGGAGTACTGCATCGGGGCCTACTACTTGATCGCAATGGGCGAAGCTTCGGCCAACCTGTCGCGCTACGATGGGGTCAAATACGGCTACCGCGCCGACGGCGCCAAGGACCTGCGGGAACTCTACAGCAAGACCCGCAGTCAGGGCTTCGGCACCGAAGTGAAAAGGCGGATTATGCTGGGCACTTATGCGCTCAGCGCCGGATACTACGACGCCTACTATCTCAAAGCACAAAAAGTGCGGACCTTGATCAGACGAGATTTTGCCCAGGCTTTCGAACAGTGCGATGTGCTACTTACGCCAGTGGCGCCAACTACGGCCTTTCGCCTGGGCGAAAATACTGCAGATCCACTGCAGATGTATCTTAACGATATCTACACGGCCTCGGTCAATCTAGCCGGCATCCCGGGAATCTCGATACCTGGTGCCACAGCGGCCGACGGATTGCCCATCGGCGTTCAAATACTGGCCCCGCACTTCCAGGAAGGAACGCTTCTGCGCACCGCTTATACACTGCAACAAAGCACCACTTAATCGGAGATTCGGCAATGTCTAGACCCATCGGAATCTTTTTTATCCTCCTCATCGCCAGCCTGCAACCAGCAGCGGCTATAAACGACAGCGCCGGCACCACGGGTTTTAACTTTCTCAAGATCGGCGTTGGCGCCCGGGCCACTGCTCTGGGTGGGGCCTATGCCGGAGTCTCCGGCGATCTCGAGTCCACTGCCTGGAATCCGGCCGGTCTGCTGGGAATTAAAAACCGCGTTGCCACAGTATCGCTGACCCGGTATCTGATCGACACCAAAAACGGCTTTCTCAGCTTTGCCGTGCCCGGAGACGAGCGCGTCTGGGCTTTTAGCCTGAACTCTTTCACCTACGGAAATATGCGCCGCACCAACGAGGATGGCGAAGATCTGGGCAGCTTCAGCGCCTCCGACGCGGCGGCCTACATCACCATGGCCCAGCGCCTGTGGCACAACCGACTCACTTTTGGCATCAATTTTAAGGCCGTTTATTCGAGCATCGACGAGTTCTCCTCCGATGCCTATATGGTCGACCTCGGCCTGCTGATTAACGGCCCGCTCAAGGGCATGAAGCTGGGCGCTTCCCTTGCCAATTTAGGTTCGGTCCGCAGCGGCTATACCGAAAACTTCAAAGACTCCCTGCCGGTCAATATCCGTTTGGGTCTTTCACACCGTCCCGCCCACACTCCCCTGCCAATGATGATTCTCATGGATTTCAACATGCCCAACGACAGCGACCCCTATCTGGCCATCGGGACCGAGATCCGCATCGGTAGTGGCTTCTACCTGCGCCCCGGCTACAGCACTCAGCAAACTGGTCGGAATGGGGATGCCCTCGGACTGACGGCTGGTGCCGGCTTTGCCATGCACCCCATCCGCCTCGACTACGCGTTCAGTTCTTACCCGGATTTGGATGAAGTCCACCGGATCTCGCTGAGCGGTAATTTCTGATTACTCCCG
>CAXFTV010000613.1:0-6398 GCA_964005845.1 uncultured bacterium | reverse complement strand
TTTGAGTTGAAGGAGGTGATCGTCGTCTAATTCACTGCCGCAGAGGGGGCATTCAGCCTGGGAAGAACCTTGTAAAAAAAGCGTCTTTTTACGGGCTTCATTGAGATCTTTTTCAGCTATGGAACGATGCCGCTGTTGTTCTGCTAGTCTCGTTCGCAGGGTTGTGCCCCTTTCCTTTACTTCGTCGAGTTCCACGGCCTTTTGGGTCAAGGCCTCCACTTCCAAACTCAGGGCTGCAATCCGCTCATCGGTAATCTCGTGTTCCCGCAAGCGTGTGTGAATACTCGCTATCTGAGTATTTAAAGACTCCTTACGGGTTAATAGTTGCTGTTTTTCAAGGCTTATTTCATGCTGGTAGCGGTCTCTTAGGCCTTTTAACTCCTCGTATCGCTGGCGCTGTTTCTCCAAATCTCGTTCCTGTTGACGGGTGGTGAGAAAGAGATTGTGGTTTGTTTCTATTTCGTTTTCTCTAGCCAGGAGTGAGCTGGAATATTGAAGCTGATTTTGCAGCGTTTGCTGGCGGGATTCCCACTTTTCGCAGCGCCTTTCCACTTCGTGACGTTCAGCGACGATCTTTTTTTCTAGATCGTGGACTTTCATTTCTAGTTCGCGCAGTTGGTCGTGGTCTCGCTTAAGTTCGCTGTCCCGGGCCGAGAGTTGCTGAAATGTGCGGTAATTTTGTTCGATGGTTGTTGCCGATTCAAGAATCTGCCCGTCCTTGTACTGTTGGGCTTTAAGGTGAGTTTGTTCTTTGAGGCAAATTTGCAGCCGTTGGCCAAGGCGGTCCTTTTCTCGTGCCATTATTTCGAGCTGTGCTTGGAGATTGCTGCGTTCCATGCGGTTTTCCCGCAGCCGTTCCAAAGCCTTTTCGCTCTCCGCGATGGTTGCCATTACTTCATTCAGTTGGGTGGATACGTCTAGCAGTTGGTTTTGATATTTTTCGAGATGGACAAGTTCTGTGTCCAATTCTCGCAGCCGATTTTGATATTCCTCTCCCGCCTGATTTTCTTTCTGAAAATGTAAACGGGCTCGTTCTTGCAGGCGGTCGTAGCGGGATAAGCCGAGAATTTCGGCCAGGACCTCCTTGCGTTGTCTGGCGCCTTTTTGGGTGAACTCATCAGCCCGGCCCTGAACGATAAATGCGGAATTGATGAAAGTATCGTAGTCCATCGACAACAATTGATTAATGCGCTTTTGTGTCTGTGCCAGCGAAGAGCTCTCAGCAAGGGGGCGGAAGGAATCGGCAAGGTCATCGTAAATTTGTAGTTCAAGCTGGGAGGAGTTGTTGCGTCTTCCCCTGCGAAAACTGCGAATAGTGCGGAAGCGATTTTCACCTACTTCGAAGCCAAATTCTACCCTCATTTCGGTAGCACCTAGACGGAGGAGGCCCTCATCGGGTTTGCGTTCGCTGGAGCCTTTCCGAGCTTCACCCCAGAGGGCGTAAGTTATGGCATCCAGCAAGGCAGATTTTCCATGGCCATTGTCTCCAGTTAGGCAGGCGACCTGGAATTTCGAAAAGTCGAGGGTTGGAGCTTGATCCCCATAACTGAGGAAGTTTTTCAGCCGCAGGTAGTTCGGTACCATTTGATTAGCATTTTTCTCATGGTGTGAGTAATTCGAGTTCCCGCTCCAATTCCTGGGCAATACGCTGGAGCGCGTCACGCCGTCCTTGTAAATGAGGAGTATTAGCAATGTATTTGTCGAGAGCTTCCCGCAGACCAAGGTCTTCAGTTATAGCGGCTCTACGCTGCTTGTTAACCGGGGCGATAATGGGTTGAATCCCCGCCACAAAGTGGGCGGATGCCAGGGCTTCATGTATGCGCTCGAGATCCACTGTGGTATTGCTGCCGGCGGCAAGCTTGTACAATACTCGGACCACGGCATTTTCAATGTCTGCCCCCTCTATGGCCGCGAGTAGGACTTCGGTCGGATCATCCTCTTCCGATACGTCCAATTCTAAGGTGACAAAGGGACGGGCGGGAGTTGGGACAAATTCGAAATTGACAGAAAATTTTCTGTCGCTGGGAGGCGTGTCAGGGCGTTCATCTATCTCGACCAGGCAGAACCCTTTTTCGTCCTGCTCCTCGCCAAAGTTGATGCGCTCGATGCTGCCAGCATAAACCACGGGGGGAGTGCTCCCACGGTGCAGGTCCTGGTGTTTATGTACGTGTCCTAGAGCTACATAGTCAAATGCGGGATGTCCTAAGGCACTGCTCAGCAAAGTCGGATCCTGACCAATGACAGCAGTCCGTTCAGAACCGGAATAAGTCGCTTCCGCAGCAGCGATATGGGCCGTGAGGATTGCGGGTATTGAGGGGTCGAGTTGGCGCGCAAATTCTTCTATTTGGGTGGTGCAGATTTCCTGTATTTTTTCGGTGATGGCCTCCTGCGGCAAATCTTTGTAGGCCTCATGGGTGCGCAACAGGTGGCGGGTAGGCCAGGGTAAGCCGGCGATCTGCACCGTGCCTTTGGAAGTGGCAAGTTGCAGCAGCTGGGGCCGGCGAATAACGTGTGTCTTTGCCAACTCTAGGGCCGAAAAAATATCAACGGAGGTCGCCTTGCCAAAAGCAACTGGGGCATCGTGATTGCCAACGACCATAACCAGTGGTATTTGGGCTTGCTGAAGTCGACGTATTTGCAGGGCAAATTCGCGTTGGAAAGTTGGACTGGGATCGCAATTTTTGTAGGCGTCACCTGCGAAGATGACAAAGTCCACTTCTTCCTCCAGTGCCAAATCGCAGATAAAGTTAAGGCTGTGGACAAAATCTTTGACCCGACTGTGCAAACCTGTACTGGGATCGATAGACCCATAGTTTTCGATTCCGAGGTGGAGATCGGCAAAGTGAAGGAAGCTAAGAGACATTTTTTTCTTTTTGGAATTAAGATTTATTATAAACGCGTGAAGCAAATGGCGCGTGTGTACTTAACATATCAAATAATATAAGTAGTAAGAAAAACCAGGGGAAAGACAAAACAAATATATCGCGAACAGATTTCTTGCATCCGAGTCATATTTTTTATATATTTTCATTAATTATTGAATAGGTTGTCGTAGCGGAAGCGGTTGACGCTTCCGCTTTTTGTATGATTTATAAAACCAAGTATATGTGGGCAGGAGATTGAGCATGAGCGAAGTCTATCTATCTCGAGAAGGCTACCAAAAACTCCGGGACGAGTTGCAAGAGCTAAAAAATACGGAGCGCCCCGCTGTGCGTCAGTCTTTACAAAGGGCACGGGAATTTGGCGATCTATCCGAAAATGCTGAGTATAATGCGGCCAAAGAAAGGCTAATGTTTCTAGAACAGCGAATTGGAAAACTTGAGGAAACCCTCAGCCGGACCCGGTTGCTGGAAAACGAGGATATTCCCGCTGACAAAGTCTACATTGGGGCCACTGTGGAGCTACTGGACCTAAAAAACAGCAAAGAACTAACTTATACTTTGGTTGCTCCCGAGGAGGCCGATTTCGAACACGGAAAAATTTCAACGGTATCCCCAATTGGCAAAGGACTTCTGGGGCATGCCGAAGGAGAGGAAGTTGAAATTAAAGTACCCGCGGGAATCTTGAACTACAAGGTAGTAAAGATCTCCCGCTAAATTAAATATTTTTCAATGTTAGGATGACTCCCGGAGGGCCCCAATGCCTCTGGGAGTCTGTCGTATATGGAAAACATCTATGCATAACGGCTTAGATTCGGAGAACCGCATCTGGCGGGAGGCGCAAAAGTTATTGACCTCCCATTTGACCCTGGTGCAAAAATTGCAGGGTATTGCAGAAGTGGTCGTACGTCAATTTTTGGTGGATTCCTGTGCCATTTACCTGCTGGAAGGACATAGTGATGAACTGGTAATTCAAGCCTGTATTGGGCGGACGGGTTCCGGAAAAGTGCGTTTGCATATGGGACAGGGTATAACTGGCCTTGCCGCAGCGGAGAAAAAAACAATTCAGGTCGTCAAAATGTCTGCAGATCCACGGGCTGTTCTGCTAGAAAACCAGGAGGGTGCTTATCAAAGCATCGTTGCCGTTCCCCTAGTTGAGGGCGACCGAATTCATGGAGTATTCAATCTCCAAAGCGCCTCTGAGAGGCAATTTTCAACAGATGAAATTGAGGTTCTGGACCAAGTAGTAAAGCCAGTTATTCTCAATCAATTTACTAGGGCGCAAAGCGCTGAAATCAAGCAGCGGCGAACAAATGAATTGCGGGTTCTCAACGAGTTGGGACAGGGGATAAATTCCGGGCTAGGGTTGGATGAAACGCTGGAGTTAATTGCCGATCAGGCTATCGAAACGGTACAAGCCAACGCTGTGGTAATTCGATTTGTGGCCGAAGATGGGGCACTTGCTTTGGGTACTGTAGCGGTAAAGAGCGGCATCGAACTCGATTTGCAAAGTGAAAAAAAGTTTGCTCAATATGTGGCCGATTTCGGCGAGCCAATTTTGAGTGATTGCACGCGCATGAAATGGGGGCCAGGAAGTTTTGGCATTTCATTGGTTTGTATCCCCCTAGTTTTGAACGATCGCGTTGTCGGCACTGTTACCCTTTTGGACAAGATTGTCCCTGCGGGTGCTGTCAAAAAGCCATTTGACGTGGATGATTTGAATCTACTTTTTGCAATTTCAAGTCAAGTCGCAACCAAAATTGAAGAGTTCCGCTTGACAAACCGGTTGGGCGAATCGGTGCGTAATGAAAAACGGCAAGAAGCCGAATTGGGAAAACTTTACAGCCATTCTCAGGCCTTATTTGAATCGATTTCAGATGGATTGGTAGCACTTGATTCCCGCGGATTCATCTCAGAGGTTAACGCAATCGCCAAGGGGATCTTTGGTTTTGAAAGATTGATTCCAGGAGAGATTAAAATTGACGAACTGGTTGAAGATAAGCCTTCTTTAACGGAAAGGTTAGGTAGTGGAGAGGGATTCTCCCACCGAGAGGTTAGGCTAACGACCACTTCCGGTCAAGTGGCCGCTTTGGCCAATTTTCAGCCCATTGTCGATGCGGAAGATAAGGTTAGTGGGGCCGTCATGACCTTTAGGGAAATGGGTGAAGTCAGCAGCATGGGTAATGGCGGCCTCGGGGTCCGGCGCACATTTTCATTTGCCGATCTGATCGGCAAAAGTTCGCTCATAGAAAAAACACGAGAGCTTGCCCGGATTGCCGCCGGGACGGACTCAAACATTCTAATTCAGGGAGAGACTGGAACTGGTAAGGAGGTTTTTGCCCAGGCGATCCACAATGCCAGCAGGTTCAGTAAAGGGCCCTTTTTAGCAGTAAACTGCGCCGCCTTGCCCTGGGATTTAATCGAAAGCGAGCTCTTTGGTTACGTAGGAGGGGCTTTTACTGGTGCCAGGACTAAAGGTAGCTTAGGAAAATTTGAGTTGGCGAGAGGAGGTACCCTTTTCCTCGATGAAATCGGGGAAATCCCTCTCGACGTTCAGGTGAAGTTATTGCGCGTGTTGCAGGAGCGGGCCATTGTAAGGGTCGGAGGAGATCGAACAATACCAATAGATTGCCGCCTAGTTGCAGCAACAAATAGAGATCTCAGCCAGGCTGTTCAAGAACAGAAATTTCGGCGGGATTTATTATATAGGCTCAACGTAATAACGGTAGAGGTGCCGCCCTTGCGAGAGAGGAAAGAGGATATCCCTCTTTTTATTGGACAATTTTTGAAAAGCTGGGCTGCGAAAAGTAGCAATGTCGTGCAAGACGTTAGTAATTCCGTCCTTGCGGTATTGTTGGAATATGAGTGGCCCGGCAATGTCCGGGAACTTGGAAATGTCATTGAACATTCTATTGCCATGGCCAAGGGCCCTTTGATTGAGAAAGAGAATTTGCCCGTCCATATGCAAGCTACGGGAGTGAGGGTGGATAAAACACTGAAAGTAGAAGTGAATCTTTTCGAAAAGGCCCAGGAGGACTATGAAAATTCGGTGCGGCGATTATACCTTGAAGCCTTGCGCTTAGGGCAGGGGGATGTTCCCAAAGCCGCTCAAATATTGGGGGTTAGTCGCGCGACTTTCTATCGCAAAATAAAAAAGGCAGGTCTCAGTCCGCCGTCTCAAAAATAAGACGAAAATCTCAAATTTGATACACTTCTTATTTTTATTGATCCCCCTGTTTTTATTGGCCTTGGGGGTTTTTTTTGCCTGTTTTGTCTCAATAATGATATTGTCTTTCGCCAATGGGTTAATTGCCATTCCAGGCGTTTTTTTTTTAGCAAATTGGAATAGCAATATAAATTCAATAATTACCAAATCTTATGATGTTTAGAAAGGTTGTGTGAGTTTTCCTCAGAGGAAACGGGCATACAATTTGCTTATTTTTTGGTAAAATGATATCACTTGAGGAAAATTCCTACTTCGTGGAAAATTCCTACTTCCTTGAGGAGCTAAATGGACGA
>CAXFTV010000612.1:0-4026 GCA_964005845.1 uncultured bacterium | reverse complement strand
TGCGGCCGCCGCCGCCCGGGCATAGGGCAGCTCGCCGCCGAATTGCTTGAGCGCCGCGGTGGGCTGGTTGACATAGTACTGAAAAAAGGTTGGGCCCGTCCCCAGGTGACTGGCCCCGGGCAGCACCCAGTCCACATCGATGTCCGTGCCCTCCAGTTCCCGCGCCATAAGCTCGAAGAGGTAGTCGTCGAAGAGAAATAGATCCGCCGCCAGAAAGGTCACCTGGCGCTCCCCCTGACGCAGGTGCAGGGCGCGCAGAAAAATCGGATCGAAAATTTCGAAGGACGGTGGCTGGTCCAGCGCCGGCGTGATATCCACCTGGGCGAAACCGGCCAGTACGGGTGCGCTCATGTGCTCTCCTCCTTTGCCATGGCCGCCGCCATGGCCTCGACGTGTTCGGGGCCGGCGCCGCAACACGATCCCAGGTAGCGAATATCCGCTGCCATGGCGGCCCGGGCAAAGGCGGCGAAACGAGCCGGCGCCACCGGCTCTTGCTGCGGCCACCACGAGTGCCAGGCCGAGGGCTGGCAGCAGACGGGAGCTGCCACCGCCCGGCGCATCTGGGTGGCATATTCCAGCATCCGATCGGGCGCCCACAGGCAGTTGAGCCCCACCACATCCGCCCCTGCCGCCTCCAGACGGCGGGCGCAGGCGGCCGCCCCAAAGCCATCGAAGGTCGCGTCTTCCGCGCCCTCCAAACTCACCGTTGCCACCACCGGTAGCCCCACCTCCCGCACCACTTCCAGGGCCACGAGCGCCTCGTCCAGCCACGAGAAGGTCTCCAGGATGAGAAAATCCACCCCCTCGTCGCAGATCCACGGCAACTGCTCTTCCAGCCAGGCGCGCGTGCGCGCCTGCTTGGCGCGGTCGGCCGGATCGTAGTCTTTGTAGAGGATGCTGGGACTGTTCAGATTGCCCGCCACCAGCGCCTCGTCGCCGGCGACTTGCCGCGCGATGCGGCAGGCCCTGCGGTTAATCTCCTCGGCGCGCGCACCGAAACCGGCCCGTTCCAGCATATTGGCAGTGCCAAAAAAGGTCAGGGTCTGCAAGACCTCGGCCCCCGCCTCCCGGAACTCCCGCGTCAGCCGCTGCACCTCCTCGGGGTGGGTGGCCACTACTTCGGGCGTCATCGACTCCCTTTGCAGAAAGCCCCGCAGGCGCAAGCCCATCAAATAACCCCCATCCCCCAGCACAAAGCCCTCCCGCAAACGCTGCAGCAATTCCAGCTTTGCCATAGTCGCCTCCTGGTATTTCAATCCCTCCGAAAAAATCCGCCATCGTCGGCGCGCGTAAAAGGACATTATTCATTTTTGCCCCGACAGCACACTCAATATACGACCTCTGCGCCAGACGGGGCTTGTGCCGGCCGGCGTTTTGTGGCTATGTTGGGCAGGACGGGAGCGCTCCGGAAATTCGGGCCCAAGCTGTAACAGAGGTGGGGAACAGAGAGCCCCGGGCATCGCCCGGCGCCAGACCTCGGAAATCCACACGGCCGATTCCGTGCTCCACCGGTCGCCTAGTCCTATCAGGATAATAGGTCCTCATGCTCAAATTCACAACCCGCGGCACCCCTTACGAGCGCGGCTTCCAGCAGGGCCGGGCCACCCGCGCCCTCGCCCTGCCCTGGATGGAAAGACTGCTCGCCGACCTCACCTCCCGCTGCGGCCTGCAATCCACCACCCGGCTCATTGCGCAGCGGCGCCCGCACCTGGAGCGCTGGCGCCGCCAGCTGAAGGCCCTCTACCCCGAGGGTGTGGAGGAATGCCGTGGCCTGGCGGCCGGCCTGGGCGTGGAGGAAAACGCCTATTTCTCCCTCCAGTTCTGCTATCGCCTCGACGGCACCTGGCCCCAGTGCACCGTGCTGGGCTGCCGCGACGCGGACGGGCGGGCCCTGCTGGGCAAAAGCGACGATATCTACCTGGACGAACTGGGGCTGAACGTACTCGAAACGACCCTGCCCGCCACCGGCTTCCGCCACCTGCACTTCCATTTCGCCGCCACCCTGTGGACCGTGGCCGGGATGAACGAATGCGGCCTGGCCATGGGCATGACCGGCATCCCCGGCCCCGTGCTGGAGCGAGAGGGACTCTGTTCGCTGGCGGCCCTGCACACCGTTCTGCCCAGCTGTGCCGATGTGGCTGCCGCACTCGCGCACATCGGCGCCCTGCGCCTCAACGCCGGCGGTTTCAGCCTGGTGCTGGGCGATGCCGCAGGGACCATGGCCCTGGTGGAAAAAACTGCGGCCGGCACGGTGGTCACTCGAGAAAGGAAAATGCCGCTGGTCCACACCAACCACATCCTGGATCCCGCTTTTGCCCGCCGCAATCCCGCCCCGACCGAACCCCTGGGCGCCAATGGCCGCCAGCGCTACGGCAGTGCCCTGCGCCTGGCCCGCGCCGCGGTCGATCCAGCCGCCATCCTGGCACACCGCGCCAGCCCGGGTCCCATCTGCCAGCGCGGCGAGGACGGCCTGCACACCGACTTCGCCGTCCTCATGGCCCCGGAAAAAAAACAAATTCACCTGTGGGCCGGCTACCCCGACACCACCGCGATGGAAACCCTGGAGGTAGGCGCACTCCTGGCCTGAGCGATCGGTTGACAACACGGCTTTTTTTGCGAATCTTCAATTTTCATCAGCATCCACTACGCTACCGTTCCGCTCCAGGAGTACTGCCGTGAAAGACAGCGTCCGAATCGGCCTCGTCGGCATTGGCCAGCGCGGCCTCCAGCACCTCAACGCCCTGTGGAAAATCCCCGCGGCGCGCGTGACCGCCCTGTGCGATCCCTTTGCCGATAACCTGACCGAAGAAAAAATCAAAACCTACGTGGACGATTTCAGTCTCGACGGCATCGCCACCTTTTCCCGCTTTGCCGATTTGCTCGAAGCCGGGGTCGACGCCATCTACTTCTGCATCCCGCCGGGACGCCATCAGGGCGAAGTCATTGCCGCGGCCAGGCGCGGCAAGCACGTTTTTGTCGAAAAGCCCGTAAGCCTCTTTCTCGACGAAGCCATCGAGATGAACCGGGCCATCGAGCGCGCCGGCGTTTTGGCCACCGTCGGTTTCCAGCAGCGCCACGATAACTGGCACAGCGCCATGAAGGATTTCCTCGCCGACCGGCGCCTGGTCATGATGACCGTGGTCACCAACGGCACCCTGGAGAGCCACTCGGTCAAACACACCCACACCGGCGAACTCGGGGGACCGCAGAACCGCGTGTGGGCCGCCAACTTCGCCTGGTCGGGATCCACCGCCGTGGAAGCCGGCATCCATCCCCTCGACCTGATGCGCTACTGGGCCGGCGACGTGGCCTGGACCGAGGCGCGCTACATCCAGCGCCACCCCGACGACATCGAAGACGGCGGCGACAACCCCGACGGCTACTCGGTCACCTTCGGTTTCCACTCTGGCATGATCGCCAATCTCATCCTGACGCGCCTGCGCAAAACTTTCTGGGGGGACGGCTATCAGGATATTGCCTGGGACCGCGGCCACCTCAAAATCGAAGCCGGGGGACCCGTGGCCTATTACTACGATGGCCCCTACCCGCCGCCGGACAAAATCGACCCCGCCACCTTGCGCCATCCCCTCTCTACAGCAGCGCGCAACGATTCTACCCTGGCCATCAACCAGGCTTTCGTCGACGCCCTATGCCGCGGCAGCCAGGAGCCCCTGCGCAACACCTTTTCCTCCAGCATGAACAGCCTGGCCGCGGTGCTGGCCGCCAATGTATCCGACCAGCTGGATGGCCGCCGCGTGGTGCTGGACGAATTGCTCGGAAGCGCAGAGTACGCCGCCTTCCGCAAGAAACCACAAACGGGATGAGGATAAATTCGCCTATCCAGCGCTGACAATTGCAGCTGCGCCGTCCTGGACGAGACGGCTTCTCACACCGGCAATGCAGCGGCAATGCCGTCTGCACTGGGCCCTGGTGCAAAGGGCCATGGCGCGGCCGGCTCGAGTCTTTAGCCGGCTTCTCATTGAGGAAGGACGGGAAAATTGGCACAGACCTGGGACGTGCTGGTGG
>CAXFTV010000611.1:0-8636 GCA_964005845.1 uncultured bacterium | reverse complement strand
CTGGCGGGTATGGAATCGACCAACGACCCGGCGCTCTCCCGTCCGGTCGTGCGGGCCGCTGCCGCCAATGCCTACGCCGCTGGTGCCCACGGCACCTTCTTCCACACCTACTATCCTATGCCCTGGCGCTATCCGTACGACGACGAGGCCGCCGGAAGGCTCAGATTTATGGGACACCCGGACCTGCTCGGCAACCTGGACAAGAAATACCGGCTCGGCGTCCCCAGCCATCCCAACTCGGCCCCTTCCTACGGCCTGGAGGAACAGTTGCCGGCGGCCCTGACATGCGGCGACCCGGCGCGGGAATTCACCCTGGAAGTAGGCGACGATGTGGCCGCCCGGGCCGCAGCCGGCGAGCTGTGGCGCTGCGAGTTGCGCGTCCTCTTGCAGCACCTTACCTACGAGGACCGGATCGGGCTGCGGTGGAACGGCCGGGAAATACCCGCATCGGCATGGCGCAAGGCGGACTGGACCTACCAGTTGCGCCCCAGACCCGACTACGCCGTCAACGGCTATCGGCTGCACATCGACCTCATACAGCTCCAGGACCTGCCCCGAAAAGGAGTAAATAGCGTTGGAATCGAAGTCGTCGAGAAAGACGCCCAGCTGATTCATCCGGTGACCCTGGCGGATATAGAACTGGTGGTTGAATATCTGCCGCACCGCAACGCCCTGCGCGCCGACGAGGAATATTTCGCCTGAGACCTCGCCGCTTCACTCGCCGGGAAAGTGCCCTTTGTACTGCAAGCCCAAAAGCTCCCGCGAGCGGGCCACGTTGCAGTACTGGTCCGCCTCGGGATGACTGGCCGTGTGCATAATGTCGAAATCGATGCTCTCGTTCTCCAGCGCCAGGTGACAGGCCTCGGCCAGATCGTGCCGGCAAACCCAGCCAATGCCGCCGCGGGCCGGGCTGCCGTCCCGACTGATGCCAAGTCTGCTGTCGCCGATACTGCAGGGGCGCAAGACGATAATGCGCAGGCCGTGGGCTTCGTGGTACTGGCGGCATACTTCCTCCTGCAGGCGCTTGGTGATTCCGTACAGGTCGCCCTCCTTGCTGCGCACCTCCGACGACAGGAAAATGCCGTCCGGATGCTGCACGACGCAGGAACTCATTTGCACGACCCGTTTGAGTTTTCGCCGCCGCGCCGACTCGAGAATATTCCACATCCCCTTTACGTTGATGAGAAAGGGATTCTGATTGTTCTCGACCGGATCCTGATAACCGAAATAGGCGGTGAGATTGACGACGCCCTCCACGCCCTCCAGGGCCCGGTCGACGGCGTGGAAATCGGCCACGTCACCGTAGATCTTCTCCCCCTCCCAGTCGCCGTCGAAACGGCGATACACCTCCCAGGCGGCCGGGTTGTAGTCCAGCGCGCGCACCTGATGGCGGCCGGCGAAGTTTTCCAGCACCGCCCGGCCAACCCAGCCGGCAGCGCCAATGACTGCTACTTTCATAAGTCTTCCTCCAAATTGAAATCGCCCCCAATCACAGTCCTGGTTCGGCGGCCGCGACCGCGATGCCGTGCCCGCAATTAAAGGGGCGCCCTTCGCGTCGCCGTCCGCCTGCTGCGAGCGATTATTGTGCCACTGCGCGATCGCAGGTGGATAAATGGTCGGCCGCGGCATCCCGCCGCGCCGTGCTATACTGTCAAACTATAAGTCGCCAACCCTTCCCGCCTGCCGCTGACGACGCGGCCATAGTGCACCAGGCGTTCGAGATGGCCCAGCAGGGGAAAGCACAGATAGGAATTGCCGGCCTCCGGCCATTCACCCAGCCTGGGGCCCAGCGCCTCGATCAGTTCTCGCAGGGTGCGCGGCGCCGCCGCGCCCTGCAGTTCGTCGCATAGGGCCTGGTCCACCCGATCCACATAGGCGCGGCTCTGGTGCAGAAATTCGCCAATTGCGGCGCCGCTGTAGACCGGATAGTGGCTGGTCAGCAAGGTCTTGCTCGGCATCCCCATAAAGCGATCCATTGAACCCACATAAGTATCTACGTAGCGATAAGTAGGAGGGAAAGCCGGCTGGCCATCTTTTTGCAGCACCGCATTGAACAGCGTCGCATCGGCGATGATCAGGGTCTGGCTGCGCGCATCGTTCACCGTCAGATGCCCCCAGGTATGGCCCGGGGTGTGCAGTATCTCGACCTCCCAATCCTTGCCCAGGCGAATTTTTTCGCCGCCGCTCAGAGTCATATCCATGGCTACACAGCGCGTCGCCGAACGGATGAACTCCTTGTCCGCGGCGGCAGTGGCCATGCCGTGATCGGGCGCGAACTCGTCGTAGCGCTCAGCGATCATGCATTCGATATCTTCGACCATGGCCCGATCCAGGTGATGACACATAAATAGGGCATTGGGAGCCATCTCCTTTAGGGCGCCATTGCCGGCCATGTGATCGAAGTCGGCGTGGCTGATGAGCACGTAGCGAATTTTTTCCGCCGGAATGCCGATGGCGTCGAGATAGGGGACCAGATATTCGCCCGGTATGGAATCCATGCCGGTGTCGATGAGCAAAGCGCACTCATCGCCGTCCAGCAAAAACATACATACGAAACGCTCGCCCAGGGGGGCTTCGATGCGGTGGATATTGGGCGCGATTTCCATACTTATTTTCTCCTGTTTAAAAATTTTTCTGGCGTACTTTTCGAGCGTCGGCAGGATCGCAGACCGGCGCGGTCTACCTGGAGCTAAACGAGGCATCCACACGACGCTTAATTAAATTTGCCATATGGCGTATACCCGAAAGACTCTATAGCCGGCGCGACTAAGTTAAATATACTCGTTTCGAGACCGTGGGAACATTGGGCTCGAGCGCAGCTGCTTCAGGGGAATTGCGACGGCGGAAATCTCAATGAAAAATTGGCGGAAGGCATGGATTGTCGGCGAACGGGCATCTACCTGTGCGCAGACGGACTGACGTGGCGATTCCACCGGGGTGGCGCTAGATTTCCCGTCAACGGCATCGGTCCGCAGCAAACTCTGCGGCCCATGCGGGTTATCGGATAGGCGACCCCGCAGCGCTGATCGCGGCCTGGCGCTGCCCTCCGCGAACAAGGATTTAATAATACTATTTTCCCGCCAACCAGCTAAAAAATAAAGGCTGCAGCCGGAGCGGCGCGGGCGACGACCTTTTGCCAAATCCGGCTTTGTGATACATTATTTAATGTAAAACGAAGGCCTGCTATCCACTCCGCACGACATACCGGGCGCGAGCTGACTCCAAGGGCCGGGCGAAAATTTAGCCGGTTTTCACTATGGATAAGGGGGCATCCGATCTGGCCGGATGGAGCGATCGAGGTCGGGAGAAAATTTTGTCGCCGGCATTTGTAAAAATGGAGGTTAGCCAAATGGGTACTGTAAAGCTCGGACTCATGGGATTTGGAGAAATCGGGCGAGATATCTACCAGCTGTGTTTAGACGACCCCGATTTGGAGGTGGTGGCCATCAGCGAAATCGGCACGCCTGAAATTCTCCACTACCTCCTGCAAACCGACGGCCGCAATCCAGTAGACGCCGCCCTGGAAACCAACTATCTGGTGAGCGGCGAACAACGCGCCCGCATTATTCACGGCGTCAAGCCCGGCGATGTGCCCTGGGACGCCTTTGACGTGGATATCGTCATCGACTCGACCCGCAAGTACCGCACCCGCGAGAGCCTGGCACAGCACCTGGTGGCGGGCGCCAGGCGCGTGATCCTATCCACCGTCCCCGACGAAGAGGTGGATAATCTGGTGGTCCTGGGGGTCAACGAAGACGCCATTTCCGCCGGGGATCGCATTATCTCGGCCGGCTCTTCGACCACCAATGTCACGGCGCTGATGCTGAAGATCCTGGACGAGGCCTTTGGCGTGGAATATGCCATGATGACCTCGGTGCACGCCTATACCAGCGACCAACCTCTGCGCGACACCGCCGGCAAATACTTCCGCCGCAGTCGTTCCGCCGCCGTCAACATCATTCCCAACCTCAGCTATGCGCCCCGGTGGATCGAATACGTCCTGCCCACTATGAAAGGCAAAATCGAGGGGTCTGCGCTGAACGTCCCGGTACCGCTGGGTTCGCTGCTGGACCTCAACACTTTCATCAAACAAACCGATGCGGGCATCGAGGATGTCAACGCCGCCGTGGCGGCTGCCGCCGCCGCCCGCCCTGGCCTCATCGAAATCACCGAGGACCCCATCGTCTCCAGCGACGTCATTGGCAATCCCCACACGGTTGTTTTCGATTCGCAGGCGACCATGCGCTCGAAAAAACGCATGGTCAAAACCTTGAGTTGGTACGATAACAGTCTGGCCCACGCAAGCCGGCTCATCGACCTGGTCCGGGCCTATGGCCGCCTGGATGTGGAAGGAGGTACAGCATGAGGGTAGCTATCAACGGATTTGGACGCATCGGGCGTACGGTTTTCCGGATTCTGGACCGGCGCGACGATATCAACGTCGTGGCCATCAACGATCTCTTCGATCACGACGCACTGGCCTACCTGCTGAAATACGATACCGTCATGGGCAATTTTGGCGCCGGGGTCGAAATCGACGGCGATATCCTGAAGACGCCACGGGACTCAGTAAAAATGCTGCGCGAACGCGATCCGGCGGCGCTGCCCTGGAAAGAGCTGGAAATCGACGTGGCGATCGAATCTACGGGCGTATTCCGGGCCCGCGACGAGCTCGTCACCCACCTGCAGGCCGGCGCCGAGCGGGTCATCCTCACGGTTCCAGCCAAGGATGAAATCGACTACACCGTCGTCCTGGGCGTCAACGAAGACGGCCTCAAGGCCGGGCATCAGATCGTCTCCAATGCCAGCTGTACCACCAATTGCCTGGCGCCCATGGCCAAAGTTCTGCACGAGGCCTTTGGGATCGTCGAAGGAAACATGACCACGACCCATGCCTACACCAACGATCAGCGCCTGGCCGATGTGCCGCACGAGGACTGGCGGCGCAGCCGGGCCGCGGCCGAGAACATCATTCCCACCACCACCGGTGCGGCAAAGGCCGTGGGCGAGGTGCTGCCGGAACTGGACGGCAAACTGGATGGTCTGGCGGCCAGAGTTCCCGTCGCCGATGGCTCGGTGGTAGATCTGGTCTGCGAACTGGAGACCGATGTCACCACTGCCGCCGTCCAGGAGGCGATTCGCGCCGCATCTAAAACCGAGCGTCTGCAGAATATCCTGCAGTACTCGGACAGCCATATCGTCTCTTCGGATATCATCGGCAATCCCTACTCGTCGATCTTCGACGCCCCCTTCACGCGGGTAGTCGGCAAGCGAATCGTCAAGACCCTGAATTGGTACGACAACGAGTGGGGCTATTCCAACCGCGTCGTCGATCTGATCAATCTCTTTCGCGGATTCTGAACCGACGGCTTGCGTGGGTAGGGGACTGCTTTATGTAATACCGGTAATTGGATTTCCTCTATTGCATAAAGCAGTCCCCTGGTCAGCCTGGAGTTTGCCTTCGTGATACGCGCTTTGCTCTGCATTTTTCTCTTCCTGCTCTCACCGACTATCCTGGACGCCGCCGGCAGGCAGCGCTCCGGTACCGCCGCAGCACCGGAGCTGCTGATTCCCGTAGGCGCCCGCGCCCTGGCCCTGGGCGGCGCTACCCTGGCCACAACCAGCGGCATCGAATCCCTGTACTGGAACCCGGCCGGACTGGTGCGCACCCGGACGCGGGCGGACATGTTGTTTTCCACCACCTCGTATCTGGCCGATATTCGCGTCAACTACGCCGCCGTCAGCAGCTCTTTCCAGGATCTGGGAGCCCTGGCGCTGAGCCTCAAAACCCTGAGCTTCGGAGATATCCCCATCACCACCGAAAAAGCCCCGGATGGCACCGGCGCGTTCTTTGCTCCCACCTTCTTTACCCTGGCCGCGACCTATGCCCGCAGCCTCACCGACCGGATTACAGTGGGCGGCACTGCCCACTACATAGTCGAGCGCATTGAACGGATCGCCGCCACCGGACTGTCCTTTGATATGGGATTGCAGTACGCCGATCTGGGAGATGTCTCCGGCCTGCACCTGGGCGTGGCCCTGAAACACATCGGCTCGCGCATGCAATTCGACGGCCCGGCGCTCCTGCGCTCCGGCCAGCTCGAAGGCCTGCGGCGGCCCGGAGCGACCTACAAGGTGGCTTCTAGCCAGGCCGATCTGCCTTCGATCTTTGAGATCGGCCTGGCCTACCGCCGCCCCCGGGACAGCAAGGGGCTGCTCGAACTCGCCGCGGTCTTTCGGCATCGCAACTTCGCCCGCGACCAGTGGAAGGTCGGAGCCGAGTACAGCTACAACCCGTTCTTCAAGCTGCGCGGCGGTTTCGACTACGTCGCCGCCGCTGGCGATGACTACCTCTTTGGCACCAGCTTCGGGTTTGGCCTGCAGTTGCGCCGCGACATGCACGTCGATTACGCCTATACCACGGTGGATTTCTTCGACGGGCTCAACACCTTTACCCTGCGCCTCGATTTTTAATACTCAGGCCGCTGTCCAACCGCGAACCGAGGGCGTTTTTCGCCGTGCAGAACGGCCAGCAGCCCAGCGCCCGCTCCACCTCAACTCCCCTATACCTGCGGGATTCGAGCCCCTGCCTCAGCGAAACGGAATGCCCCCCTCGTGCCAGGGGAAAGCATAGGTGGGCTGGTTGCAGTAGCGCTTCATGCCAGCGCACAACTCGATCTGGGTGCCGGGCCCTAGCCTGACGGTGAAATAGCCGCCGTCCACAGGCAGATTTTCCGCGCCGGCCCGCACCGTCGTAAAGGAGTGTTCGGCAAAGCTACCCGCTCCCACCACTACTTCGCGCGGCTGCGCCGGATTCAGATTTACCAGAACCAGATCCACCTGCTCGGCTCCCAGGTGGGTCACCAGCGCCGCTACATCGGGCGGCAATCCCGGCCGCTGCCCGGCCGCATCGAAGTAGCGCACCCGGCCCTGGGCCAGGCCACCCCAGTAAATCTCCTGCGGCCCCCCCGTAGTCAGATGCACCAGGCCTTCGGTAATCACCGGATTGACCTGCTGCCACCAGTGCACATCCAGTTCTTTCAGCTCCTGTTCATCGGCCAGCACCTTGGCAGTGCGGGCGCATACCTCGCGGTAGTTGGCCTGCAGAATCTGCTCTGGATAGGTGGGAAAATCGCCAGCCAGAAAGCGGGTCCAGGCGCGATCGTCCAGGGCGCGCGGGCCCCGCTGCGTCACCTGATCGAACTCCTCCTCACAGCCGCGCCGCAGCATCTCCAGCCGCGCCCAGTCATCCGCCGCCATGGATGCGGCCCACAAATGCACCGGTGCCAGGGTCCGCATGGGCTGGTAATCGCCCCAGCCTGCATCGGTGTATTTGTAGGGTACCACCAGCCGGCCCTCTTCTTCGCGACCCCGCTCCAGGAGCACGTCGAGCTGCGAGCGCAGCAAATCCAGGTAGCGCACCTCACCTGTGACCAGCAGGGCGGCCTCTGCCGCTATGGTCAGCGCACTGGTCATCATATTGTGCCCATAGCGCGCGGTCCAACCGTAAAAGCCACCCCACCACTGCCCCTGGCGCATCTCCCCGACAATGCCCCTGGGGCCGACATTGTCGGGCAAAATGCCGCCGTTGGCGGCAATCCGTTCCAACCAGGCACCGACGTACTCTTCTATCCAGGCGCGATATTTTTTATCGCCGGTGTACAAAAAGGCGCTGGCCATCAAGGGCGCGATCCCCAGATTCACCGGCACATCGCCCTGCATGACGACTTCGTTAAAACGCGCGTGGACCCGCTCGCACCACGCCTCGTCCTCGTGCCAGTTCTCCGGGTAGTCGTAGCCCGGTCCGAGGGTGGTGTGTCCGTAGATCAGATTGTAGGTCACGTCATCTCTGCGCGCATTGAAAAGCGGCCCCCGACTACCGCTGAAGGGCGAGCGCACCAGGCGGTGCTGGCGGTCGTAGTTGGGCACCGCGGAATCTTCGCCCAGATAAAAACCGGCAAAGCGGCGCGCGCGCCGCATCATTTCGGCGTTGGTCGCATCGGCCATGCCCAGATGGTAGAAGTAGATGTAGTTCTCGCTGTTGTGGAACCAGTCATCGTCGCTGATGAATTCGCGGTGGGCTCGACCGTAGTCGTACTCGATTTGCCGGGTGACGGCATTCCACTCCTGCACCGCCATTTTGCCAGTATAAGCACTCCCCCCCAGAGCGTAGTAGTGCGGCCAGTTGAAAAAAGCTTCGTAGAGATCGTCGGCCCACACCCCATCTCCCGGGTAGTCCTCCCGCCAGATGAGGGCACCGCCCGGACGGGTGTATTTCTCCAGGAAAATGGGTGCGGCCTCGTCAATGGCATCTATGAGCCGGCGCTCCAGCACGGCCCAGGCCGGCGGTTGGGTGGGCGTGCTGCTTGCTATTGTGGGCAACATGGAACCTCTTCCTCATTTTTTAAGTGGTTTTGCCTTTTATCATCGACCATTCCCGGGTCGTGCAATATCGCCGAGAAATTGGCCTACGCCGATCTGAACTGTGCGGCCGCATCCCGCTGCGAATCGCCACCAGTGAACCTTTTCCGAACGGCTATCCCGGAAAAGATTCCAATGTAAATCAGCAAGTGGCGGCGGGCCCCGCACCACCCTCTACACCGTCTCGGAAAAACTACTGGGCGAGGTTTTTTTTT
>CAXFTV010000610.1:0-8655 GCA_964005845.1 uncultured bacterium | reverse complement strand
CCCCTTCCTGAATATCCTCTTTGCGATAAACGCCAGGCATCGAACCATAACCTGGAGCATTTATTATTTTCTCGTCAAAACTAAATTGCCAAAGTGATCGACCTGGGCCTGGTAGTGCGGCTGGATCACCGTCGTCGAGTCTATCTCTTCCACTATGGCCGGACCCGAAACGATGGCCGTCGCGCCCAGCAGGTAGCGATCGTAAATTGGACAATCCACATAACCACCGCTGGCGGCAAAGTATACCGGTCGCGTTTCTTTATGGGCTCCGGAGACCTCGCCACCGACTTCCACTTGCCGCAACTTAGGTTTGGCGATCTTTCCCGTCGCCGTCAGTCGCAAAGTGACAAATTCGACGGGTTCGGCGGCGGCACTAAAGCCGTACATGCGGTCGTGTTCGGCGTGAAATTTAGCTAGGACAGCGGCAATCTCCGCCGCCCCAAATACCCCTGCCGGCACGCTAACGCTCAACTCGTAGCTTTGCCCCACGTAGCGCATATCCACCTGGCGCAAAAAAATAATGTCCTGATCTGCGACCCCTTCGCGCACAAAACTGCTTCGCCCCTCTTCTTCCAATTCGTTGTAGGCTGCCATTACCGCATCTGGTTCAAGGTCATCGACACGCTGGATAAAAGTAGTTGAATAATCGTACTGCAGATCGGTCACCAGCAAACCCAGAGCAGAGAATGTACCCGGACTCATTGGTATCAGGGTAGTGGGAATTTCATTAGCCGCGGCTAACTGGTTGGCATGTACCGGGCCAGCCCCCCCAAAGGCCACCAGTGCAAACTTTCTGGGATCAAAACCGCGCTGTACAGAAACCAGGCGCAGAGCATTGACCATGGCGGCATTGGCAATTTCTATAATGCCATGCGCCGCCTCTACGACTTCAAGGCCCAGGGGAAGGGCGCATTTCTCCTCTATGGCACACCGGGCCGCATCCAGGTCCAGCGCCATCTCCCCGCCCAAAAAGTAGTGTGGACTGAGTCGTCCCAGTAAAAGATTTGCATCTGTAATGGTAGGCTCGGTGCCGCCTTTGCCGTAGCACACCGGCCCCGGATCTGCCCCCGCACTCTGGGGTCCTACCCGCAGTCCTCCCCCCGAATCCACCCAGGCAATGGAGCCGCCACCGGCACCGATCTCCACCAGATCGATGACCGGAGTGCGAATTGGATAGCCCGACCCGCGCGAGCTTCCGGTTTCCGCCCCTGCCGCGCTGCCAACCTCGTAGTCCTTGGTTATCCGCGGCATGCCGCCCTGTACCAGAGCCGTCTTGGCCGTGGTTCCACCCATGTCAAATGAAATGACATCGGCACAATCCAGCGCTTTGCCCAGATAGGTAGAGGCGATAACCCCGGCGGCCGGCCCCGACTCCACCATGAAAACCGGTTTTTCGCCAGCAGCGGCAAAAGAGAACACACCGCCGCTGCTCTGCATTACCAGCAGTTCGGCCGGTAGCTTTTGCTCTCGCAAGCGGGTCTCAATACTGTGCAGGTAGCGACCTACGACCGGACGGATGGCGGCATTTATAACCGTGGTGCTGGCGCGGAAATACTCGCGGAACTCCGGCGCTACTTCTGCTGAAAGAGAGACCAGAGCCGCGGGAAAAACCTCCTGAATTATTTGCCGCGTGCGAATTTCGTGTAGCGGGTTTACATAGGCATGCAGAAAACAAACCGCTATCGACTCCACCCCTTCACGCAGTAGAGCCTGAGCGGCCTGCCGCACGTCATCCTCCTCCAGAGAAGTGATAACCCGACCCTGTGCATCCAACCTTTCCCGCACCCCGAAGCACAGGTTGCGCGGCACCAGCGGCGGCGGTTTTTCAAAGCGCAGATCGTAGAGCGAGGGCCGGATCTGGCGCGCAATCTCCAGGATATCCCGAAAACCTTCGGTGGTGATAAAACCCGTCCGTGCAATTTTTCCTTCAATAATGGAATTGGTGGCGACCGTAGTCCCATGGACGACGTAGGAAATATCGGCGGGCGCCAGATCGCCGACGCGCAACATGCGGTGGACGGCTTCCATAAAGCCCACTGCGGGATCCCGAGGCGTAGAGGGCACCTTGCCGATGCGAACCGCACCCGTGACCTCATCGATCAAGATGGCGTCGGTGAAGGTGCCGCCGATATCTATCCCCAGTCTAAATGCCATATCCCCCTCAATAATAAAAGCGCTGCTTGCGCGCCTCTTCTTCGTATTCCCGGCGCAGCCTCTGCGTCTCTGGATCGTCGCTGGTGGCGGCAGCGGCAATATCCCACCACGCTCCCGAGCCGGGCAGGTAGCGATGCTTTTCGACCTCCGCCACGATGACGCAGGAGCGCTCCTCTGCACGTGCCTGGCGCAGGGCCTGGCGCAGCTCGGCAGGTGTAGCCACATTCCAGGCCCGGGCTCCCATGCTCTCTGCGTTGCGGGCAAAATCGATGGCCAGATAGTCACCCTCGAGCCTATTTGTGGTTTTATCGCGGGCCCTGAACTCGTTGCCAAAGCTGCGGCCAGCGCGGCCCATTTGCAGTTGCCTAATTACCTGGTAGCCGTGATTGTTGGCCACTACCATGGTGATCTTGAGATCTTCCTGTATGGTCGTGACCAGTTCCATCGGATTCATCAGATAAGTGCCGTCGCCGATATAGACCACAACCTCGCCCTCGGGCTGGGCCATGCGCACGCCCATACCCGCCGGCAACTCCCAGCCCATGCAGGAAAAACCGAATTCCAGCAGACAGGTGCGTCCCTTGCTGGCATCCCATATTTTGAGCAAATCGCCGGGCGGCCCCCCCGCTGCCGCAATGATGGAATCACCTGTCTGCGCTTCCTCATTCATTACCTCGATCAGCTGCCCCTGGCTCATGGCTTCGCCGGGAATCTGGCAGTAGACCTCTTTTTTCAGCTGTCCTTGCCAATCCTTTTTTGCCCGCCCTACATCCCGCAGATACTCCCTTCGTTCGACCGAACCGGCTGCCGCATCCGCTTCTATGAGGGCACTCAGGGCGGCGCGCGCGTCGGCGCTAATTGGCAGGGCACCCTGCTTATAGGCATCGCGGCTGCACACATTGATATTTATGAACTTCACCTCGGGGTGCTGGAACATCGACTGGGAGGCCGTGGTAAAATCGGTCAGGCGCGTCCCCACGCACAAAACCAGATCGGCCCGGGCCGCGATCCGGGCTGCTGCCGGCGTACCGGTAACCCCGTGACCGCCCAGTAGCAGACCGGCATCGTTGGCCATGGCCCCTTTGCCGGCAAAGGTCTCACCAACCGGAATGCCATGCAGCTCGGCAAATTTCTGCAGCTCTTCCCCGGCCCCCGAGTAGTGTACTCCGCCACCAGCAACGATCAAAGGACGCTTTGCCCCTTTGAGCAGGGCAATGGCCTCGTCGATGCGCCGCGGCTCCGGCAAGCGCCGCTCGACCTCCCAGGTGCGCTCCGCAAAGAAGGCGAGGGGATAATCGTGGGCCTGCGCCTGCACATCCTGGGGTAGCGACAGGGTAACAGTCCCGGTATCGGCAGGATCCAGCAACACCCGCATGGCTTCCGGCAGCGCCGTGAGCAGTTGTTCGGGACGGGTTATGCGATCGAAGAAGCGACTGATCGGACGAAAGCAATCGTTGACGCTTAGATCCGCCGAAATCGGGTGCTCCAGCTGCTGCAAAACCGGCCCCTGGTAGCGCGTGGCATAGTAATCGGAGGGCAAGAGCAGCACCGGCAGGCGATTTATAGTCGCGGTGGCGGCCCCCGTGACCATATTGGTCGCCCCCGGACCTATAGACGAGGTGCAGGCCATGGTGGCCAGACGCCGGGTCGCCCTGGCGTAACCGGATGCGGTGTGCACCATGGACTGTTCGTTACAGGGCTGATAGTAGGGAAGGTCCTGCCCGTATTCGACTAGGGCCTGACCCAGTCCGGCGACATTGCCGTGACCGAATATGCCAAAGATCCCGGCGATCAGACGGCGGCTCTGGCCATCGCGCTGGCTGTACTGCACCTGCAGATATTTGACCACAGCCTGGGCCGTGGTCAAACGAATGGTCTGGCAACCCCGTGATTGTGACATCTTCTCTTCCTCCTGGAGCAAGGGCGAATCGCAGCTCCATTTTTTTCCCGATCAATCTAAGGGTCTGGAGTTAGCTGCTCTGAACATGCGAGTGAAGAAAAATAGGGCAATTGCCCGCCCCGCTCAACAGGATCCACTGGCAAGGCTCAGGAGCGCCGCAATACCTGTCCACCCCGCAGCCCACTCAACTCGCCATCGACCAGAGTCGGAATTCCGTTGACCAGGACGTGGACCATACCCCTAGCGGTCTGGTTGGGTTCAAAAGTGGTGCCGCGCTCTGCAAAGGTATCCGGATCAAAAACCGCCAGATCGGCCCAGGCACCGACGCGGATGGTGCCCCGATCTGCAAGGCCGAGACGACTGGCCGGCAGGGAGGTAAGCCGGCGGACGGCCTCCTCGGAGCTGAACTTGCCGGTAGTGCGAACGAAGTGCTGAAAAAACCAGGCCGCCCAGGTATAGGCGCCGTGGAACGAAGTGCCCTCCAGGGGGCCGTCGGTAGCCAGAGCCGTGGCATCGGAACCGACCATGCAATCGGGGTGCTCGAAGACAATGCGCTGGTCTTCCTCGCGATAGGTGAAGGCAATTACCATCGGGGCGTGCAGATCGTCGAGCTCGGCCAGTAGCAGATCGTAAATGGCATCCAGCGGCTGGACGCCTTTTTCACGACTGATTGCGGCGATGCTTTTGCGGGCCAGTTCGGGCTGGGCTTTGCTATCAAAGAGAACGATGCGCTCCCAGTCCTCCCCGGCCAGGGCTCTGAGGATGCTCGGGTAGGATTTCATCTGCCGCCGCAAGCTGGGACTGTTTAGCCGGGCGGCCACTGCCGCCCGGTCCCCCTCCAGCGCCCACGGCGGCAATGCCGTACTCAGATTGGTGGTGCCGAAGAGCCGGGTGTGCATATCGAATCCCACATCCAACCCCTGCTGCTGCGCCTCGTCCACCTGCCGGAGGGCATTTTCGATCGCCCAGCGACTATCTTCGGCCAGCCGCGCCACGACGGAAATATGCGAAATCTGCAATGGCACCGCTGCCGCGGCACTGGTGCGAATGGCCTCGGCGATGGTCTCGTGCGCTTCCCCGGCGCGGTTGCGCGTGTGGGTCGCATAAAATCCGCCGGCGGCGGCGGCCACCCGGCACAACTCGACGATTTCCGCCTCGTCACAGGCCCGCTCCGGCCCGTATTCCAGCCCGGTGGAAAAACCGAATGCCCCCTCTTCCAGACTCTGCTCTAGCAACTTTTTCATTTGCGCCAGTTCTTCCGGGTTCGAAGCTCGATCGACCAGGCCCGCTGTGGCAAGGCGCAAATTGCCGTTGGCGACCAGGCTGAGGACATTGACTGCCGGCCCTCCCTTTTCGAGCCGCTCGAGGTAGCCGGCCATGGTGCGCCAATCGAGTTCATAAGCCGACTGGTAGCCGTAAATATTGCTCCCGGCCAGTTCCCCATTGGCAATGGGTGCACAGCCATGGCCGCAGTTGCCCACCACCTCCAGAGTGACGCCCTGGGCGATTGAACTGAGGGCGCGCGGGTCGACGACCAGGGTAAAATCGGAATGGCTGTGAATATCGATAAAACCGGGTGCCACTACGAGGCCATGGGCGTTGAGCTGCGCCACCCCCGGCATCGGCTCGAAGGAGCCAAGGGCGTGGACACGTCCATCCTTGATTGCCACATCGGCGGCAAAAGCCGGCGCCCCCGTGCCGTCTATTACCCCCCCACCGCAGACCAGCAGATCGATATCCATTCAGCTAAAACCTTTGTAAAAATGAACTAGAACCCATAGTGGAGGAACGGGACACCCCCACTCTCCGCAGCTAATCTTCGCAACGCTTTCGAGCGCTGCTGGCAATTATAGCCACCAGACGAGATTATCTGTCATCCCGGTAAAATAATCTACCACCAGCCAGAATCCCATCGAAGTAAACTGCCCTACCACCAGGCCAATGAAAAAGGGCTTTGAGCGGTTGTATAGTCCCGGTCCGCCGTATTTTAGGATAATCCCCTTGATCATCCATGACAAGAATACGCTCAGCATGATGGTATCCGTCATCCACATTGAACTTATGGGCAGACTCATGGGATGGATCGGCCACCACAACAGTCGTTGTTTGGCGTACATCAGAAGCCCCATCAGGATGCTTCCCCAGGCCGTCCAGGCCCAACCCGCCCAGCTGATTGCAGTTTCATTGAGCAGATTGCGCGAAATGAAGTTGAATGGATAATTCACCAGGCTGGTGAAGAAGTTACTTAAGTTGATGCCGCCATAACGGTAGCACAACTCCAGATCGATCCAGATAGAACCCACGCCACTTAGCAGTATTGCCGTCAGCATGGCCCAGAGCAAATGCTTGCGATTGCCGCCCATATTCTGCCCCACCTTGAGGGCGTTGGCACAGGCGGCCATGATAAAAATGCGCATTTCCCCCGCCCACACGAAAGTGAAGCCCAATGCCGTCGTGCCGCTTGGGCCAAGGGCCTCGACGCCAAAGCCGTAGACCATGAAATTTCCCGGATTAATCGGCGCCCGCGTGATGAAGAAACCGCCCTCCGTCACCATGCGCGTCAGCCCGATAAAAATGACGAAAGCCACGAAGATCACCAAGGGCACCGCCCAAAGCGGCAACCCCGACAGCCATAGCCACCAACCTACAATAAGAGTGCCCCCCAGCGATATCAGGAGCGCTGTTCGGTACGACATGATCTCGCCACTATCGTCAATTCCCGAACCTGAGTGCACAACTTTGCGCACGATCTCTTGCAAATGGCTCCGCCCCATCCACAACCCAAAAAGGACGAGCACTGTCATCGCCCCGATACTCTGGTGCGCCAGAATGGGCACGGTCACCCACTCCATGCGCTCGTTGCTGGCAATGCCGAGCACATTGAAAGACCCTTCCTGTATCTTGGCTACCAGGTTAAAAAACCAAATGCCCAGAGCGATATCGCGGCTGAGAAAATAGCTAATGCCCAGGGTTGTAAAACTCAGGGTCGGACGCAGGGTGGTCGAATTGCGAAAAATAGGCAGCGATCCCCGCAATTCTATGGCCGGCACGACGGGAAAATAAGCGTGTAAACCATTTATCATTCCGACGCTGAAAGGGATTCCAAGACCAATCCAGAATGTCCACGAATGCAATAATCTCGGCCACAAACTATTGCGTTTCGGTGCTATCAGAGCAAGCGGCGCCTGCATCAGTGGGTAGAGCAGGCGTTCATTATCCATCCACTGGCGCCGCAGAATTACCATCAGGGCAATCATCAGCAAATAGAGGGCCGCCAAAAATGGCAGCCATGCCAGAAACACCGGCAACCAGATATCCCAGGGGATACCGCCCCCGCTGGGATTGCCTTCGTAGAAATACTGAATGGCCAGCGGATCGTCGACTACCATCCACCTTTCAATATGACTGAGAAAAAGCTCACCCCACTCATTTTCCGGCGTGGCGTAGTAAAATGCCCCGGTCAGGTAGGCCATGAAAAACCCCGTCAAGCCCATGGAGGGCATGGCCGTAGCCAGCAGCGCCATAATGTAGACCAGCGCCGTTTCCGCCTCCGACAGATGCCAGGAACGCCTTATCAGACCCAGCAGTGGATTGATAAAAAGAACGAATAGGAAAAAGACAAAGATCGCAGCAGGAGAACCGAAATCGAGTCCCATATAACTGCCGCGAATGGCATTATCGGCATAGGCCACGCCTATACCTATGGCCAGGCTCAGCAGCGATCCGTAAAAAAATGCGCGCGCCGTAATGCCTTTTTGCGGTACCTCGGCGAATTCGTTTGTCTGCGTATAGGCAACAAAATTCATCATTTTCTTTTTTGTAGAAGAGCCATGTTCCATAGAAAATTACCTTTTGCCAGCCTCAGAATATAGTTCAGGAATAGCAGATACTGCAGCGAAAAAATTGCCCTTTCGGCTTGCCCGCGCCCCTTTGCCAGTTGATGCCGCACCTCCCGTTCAGCGCTCAAAATTTTAGCAGTCGCTCTTCGACCGCAGCCGGCATCCAAGCGGCCTCGATGCCCATATCGCGCAAAATAACCTGGGCGCTATTGTAACCGGGCAATCCAGTGATATTGCCGCCGGGATGGCAACAGGAGCCGCATAGATAAAGACCTTCCAGGCAGGTGCGATAATGGCCTGCACCGGGGAAGGGGCGGTTGTAACCCACCTGCCCACCGCTAAAGGCGCCCACCAGTAAATCTCCTTCGCGCATATTGGGAAAGGTGCGTTCGGTATCCAGGGCGCTGCGACAGAAAAAATCGATGCAGGCCCCTCGCAGATTGGGTGCATAGCGCCCCCATACCTCCAGCATAGCGCGGCCGTGTCTTTCCTTTTCTCGATCCCAATTGCGCGGATCGCCGCCCAGCCTGTAGGGCAATTTTTCCCACATGAAGGCCGTGTGTTTTGCCGCGGGCGCTTGCCGCGGATCGAAGATCGTGGGACAAGATCCCCACATAACCGGTGGCGGCACAGTGCCCTGCCTATGGTGGCGCACAATCTCGCTGAACTGGTCCACATGCTCGAGGCCGAGGATGACCATAAAAGCTCGCTCGAGGTCTTTGTTGCCAGCGGCCGCCCGGGACCGGGGCGGCTCTTCCAGAT
>CAXFTV010000609.1:0-3646 GCA_964005845.1 uncultured bacterium | reverse complement strand
CGTCTCAAACCTCCAATCTGGGCTTCGCTCGGGCCGCAGAGCGAATTTTAAGACGGCCTAAGGGGGCGGGCAGACCTCAGTGGG
This sequence comes from uncultured bacterium, assembly GCA_964005845.1. GTDB lineage: Bacteria > Latescibacterota > UBA2968 > UBA8231 > UBA8231 > CAXFTV01. The sequence continues at coordinate 3,562 of CAXFTV010000609.1, read as the reverse complement.
CGGTCCGACGCGGAGGGACGGCGGGCGATGTAGCGCGAATTGGGCGGGTAAACGATCGGTGCCGGATGGTTACTCGAACGCAACAAGAAGTATGCAGAATGCGGAGTCTCCGCAGGGGATTAATGTGGGCACAAATTGGCCACATGTAAATTTTAAATGATTGTGGTGTTATAGCTGATTTAAGCAATTGCCATATAGAGTCACCTCTCTATGCCAGATGACTTGGCACAGGTAGTTGATGCTTGGGCTAACCTGCCCAAACCCGTGCAAGCCGGCATATTAGCAATGATAGACGAAGCATTCAAAGACACATACAAGAAAGACCCCATAGTAAACTTGGTTATAGGAGCCCCAATGAGTTTATAAATACTAAAACACTAACATCCAACTGGCCCAACTTTTGGGGCCCGCTCAGTAGCGCGCAAAGAAAAGGCTTACGTCAAAGGTTGTTTAATCGACGTAAGCCTTTTCTTTCTTATGTTGAGGGCTTTTAAATTTCCTATACTTCCCTGGCAACTACGACTTGAAAATCCGGCAGCGCTGCCAGTTCGTCCCAGCGCCGGCGTTCACCGATGGGATCGCCCAGGGCGGAAGGCTCGTCGTCGAGAAATTCGGCGATGGCGGCGATGCGCCCGGGATCGCGTGGGGCGACCGGAGAGACTACCACGAATCGACGCCGAGCAGCTTGCGTCCGAGCGGCGTCAGCTGTGCCGTCGCCCCCTCGCGGTGCTCCTTCGCCTTCTCGTTCTGCCCCAGCCCCGTGCGCCGCTCCTGCCACCAGCGCTCGCTCTCGGCCCGCGACTCTTCGCTCGGCTCTTGGCGCACCGGGTTCATCGTGATGTACTGCCCGATCCGCGGCACTTCCGCGCTGTTCGGGCTGCTGCCGTGCGGCAGGGCAGTGTGCCAGATCACCAGGTCGCCGGCCCCACCCTCGATGGTCACAGCTTGATCGCCGAATTCCTCCCTGACGACCTCGTGCGGATCCGCATCTTCGGGCAATGAGCGCAGCCACTCGTGCACCTTCAGGTGAAACCCCGGCAGACAGGAAAAGGCACCCTGGTTCGCAGCGGTATCCGTCAGGTAGAGAATCCCCTGGACGCCGATCTTCTCCAGGGGAGGAATCTCCTTGATTTTCAAGTCCCAGTGCAGCCAGGGCCCCCTGTACTCGTACCCGGGACGTTCGGGCGGGTTGATGCTCGCCCGGTCGCGGCTGACGCTGAGCTTCTCGGTTCCCCAGATCTGGCTGAACGCCTGGTGCAGGCGAGGGTGCTGGCGGTTGTCCCACAGCGCCTGGTGCTGGTAGATCTCCTTCGTGATCCCGACGGGCGGGTCGGGATACCAGGTCTCCGGGTCGTCCGGGTCCATCTCGGCAAACTCCCATATTGCTTTTTCGGCCGCGCGGCAATTCTCGATGTTTACGACCTCGCGTGCGACGACGTAACCATTCTCCTTCCAGAACCGCAGATCTTCCTCGCTCAGCGGCGGATTTCCAGTCATTCTCTTATTCCCTCGTCGTAAAGTAATGCGGTGAAATAATGCGCCGGGCTGCCTGCCCTTCTTGCCGAAGCAGGTGGTGCGCTGGTTTCCCCCACACTTGATTAGTTTCCGACTAGCTGTGCCCCGCTCGTCTCCGGGAAACGGTCGATCGGCCGCCTAGCTGTTTTGCCACGGACGTCCCGGGTCGATGTGGATGGTATTGATCTGGATTTCGCCCAACCATTGTTGAACTTTAGCGGCGATAAACTCAGGATCATTATCACTGCGAATATAACCAGACACCCCATATCGAGCCATGGCTCTCTTCTAACGAGTTGCTGGCTTTTCGGCGGGAAAGGTTACTTGGCGGAGAAGTGAAGGGTCTTAATACGACAACTGCGGATACTGGATATCGTGGGATTCCCTATCCCGAAATACGATGCCCAGACCGGCACCTGGCAGATGCAGAAGGCATCAGCCTCAGGCTGAAACTCCCGTCCGCCCGAGGCCGCTCAAACGTATTCGGACCCCTTGTATGGTTTAGAAGGCCCCAATGCGCCAGGTAAACGATCGACCCCTTACCACACGTTGATGGCTGAGTCAATTGTCTACTACAAATTCGGGCAACACTCTTTGCAGTATCTCGATTGTGCTTCGTATGGAGAGTGTACGGGGAGCATCTACGCAGTGGCGGTGGCTCTTCCACCGGTTCGGATACTGCGCACCTATTGGCGCTGTACTTTATCGGAATGGGGAACGCTGTCTTATCCACGGGCCCGATTTCTGGGGTCCAATATACGCAGCGGTGGCACCGTAAAAGAGGCCCAGGAGCTGGCGCGTCACGCTGCGCCAGATTTAACAATGAATGTCTATGGGCGAGTGCGAGAGGATCATTTGGCCGAGGCCGTAGAAAGGGTGGCAGAAGCCGTTTCTACGGTGAAAAGATACCAGGAGAGTACCAGCAGGCAGTGGGTGCAGAACGAGGAAACGCAACTCCGTTTGAAAACATAGAGTTGCGTTCGGAAAAAATGGTGGAGCTGAGGGGAATCGAACCCCTGACCTCCTGAATGCCATTCAGGCGCTCTCCCAACTGAGCTACAGCCCCAGCAGAACATCAAAATTAAGTCATAGTTCAGCTTGCGTCAAGGGAACTGCCGGTCCCGGCGTTTTGCAAGCCGTTCTCACTTCTGGTTGATAATGAGGCCCATGTTCAGATCCTGCGCCGAATAATTGTCCCTATCCTGGGAAGAGGGCCCGATAGAAAAAAAGACGATGCGGATGCGCGCTTCGGTCCGCGGCCCGAAGTCGGCACTGGTCTTGAGATTAAGGGTGCCCAGAGGTGCGTCGCCATGGGTGGTTTTGGCCAGGTCGGCGGCGCCGATCTTTATCCTGTTTAGTATGCTGGGCATGGGATCGATGCCGCCGGGCAAAGTGACGAAGGGGGCGACCGGCTCGAAAGTTGAACCGGCAATATCGAAGGCGTCGGGCGGTTCCAGTTCGATATCGGCTTCGAACTGACCAATCTCGACCATGCCCTCGGCCTGCAAAGTCAGCTGCAGGAATTGCTGCGGACCGAGGGCGAACAAGCTTTTTTTGTCGATGCGGAGGCCCGTTGCGTAGCGCCCGTCGAGTTTGACTTCGAGATTATACGAGGGCTCGGTCCGCTGATCGGTTGGGGGCGGCAGGGAGCGCTGGGTGCCGCCTCCGTTGCTGCAGTGCAGAGCGCCCAGGCACAGCAGGGCGACCACTGCGGCGCTTTTTACAGGTGATTTTTTCGCCATTATAAAAAGAAGTCCTTGGTTGTATTGAAGGGCGTGTGGAGCAGAAAAAATAGGGTCTTTCAAGGACTTCTACAAGTGTTGCCGAGGGCAAAGGTATGGGAGGGCCCCAGGTGCTCATGGGTCTTTATGGCGTAGGCGATTCTCCACTTGCTGGTGCCAATGCGAGTTCCCAGGGCAAAGCGCCGCGGCATCGCGCGGGTGCCCAGGCCCAGGCGGATGCGGGGATGCAGCTGGTGCTCGGCCGCTAGGTCGAGGCGCGGGGATTTTGCGGGATGGTGGCGCAGGTGGGCGTAGAGCAGGTTCTG
>CAXFTV010000608.1:0-10803 GCA_964005845.1 uncultured bacterium | reverse complement strand
TGAGCAAGCTGTTGTCGAAAGACCTGAAGGGATTGCTGTCCTGGCTGCCGCTTCGGATAGGGAGGCCCGTTTCTGGGAAATTGGCGAACTGGCCGAAAGAGGAGAGCTGGCGGAGTTCGAAGCCGGTTTTGACTTCGTAATCGTGGATACTGGCGCGGGAATCGCTGCAAAAGTAGTCGATTTCGTGTTGGCGGCCGATGAAGTTCTTCTTCTGGTTACTCCCGAACCCACTTCTATAGCCGATTGTTACGCTACCCTCAAGGTCTTATTGCATAAACGCCCCGAAATGCATTTGAAACTTTTGGTAAATATGGCCGAATCTGCAGGGGAAGCAGCAGATTTACAGGAAAAGTTTCGGGAAATTGTGCAGCGTTTTTTAGGAGCGGAGATTGACAATCGGGGTTATATTCCTTTAGATCGTTATGTGCGTGAAGCAGTCAAGCGCCAGATCGCTTTTGTCCTGGCCGATCCGCCTTCGCCGGCAGCGGAAGCCCTGGTCCAACTGGCGAACCAATTTTTAGCGGGGCGCTCGGGTGATTTGATGCAGGGCGGGGGGATACTATCAGAAGCTCTGCGCCAGAGGATTGCTGCTGATCCCCCGGGATCGATATGAAAGTAAAGGCGAAAACCAGCATGAGTGGTAATAAGACTAGCCCCCAAAAGGCAAGCCAGAAATACGTCGAGCAGCAAAGCACTGCAAAACGCGAAGATCAGTTGGAGGACTACCTGCCTCTGGTCAAGTATATCGCTGGGCGGCTGGCTATTGGACTGCCCAGGTCGGTCGAAATGGACGATTTGATTAACGCTGGCGTCGTGGGCCTGATTGAGGCCTATCACAATTTTGATGTCAGCAAGGGGGTCAAATTCGAAACCTATGCCTCATTGCGGATTCGGGGATCAATACTCGATGAGTTGCGCGGCATGGACTGGGTTCCGCGGTCTACCCGAGCGCGCTCGCGCGAAATCGAACGGGTTATTGCCCGTCTAGAGAACGAATTGGGGCGCACGCCTACCGAAGCCGAACTCGCCGATGGGTTGGGGGTGGAATTGGACGATTACTACCGCATGATCGAAGATGTCAGTTCGACCTCGCTACTCTCCCTGGATGGGTTGACCTACGGCGAAGATGACGACAAGCCGGTGCCCCTCGTAGATACTCTGCGTTCGAAAGATCAAACGGGTCCATTAATAAACCTCGAGCGCGAAGAAATGCGCGATCTATTGGCGGATTCTCTGGGGCAACTGACCGAGCAGGAACGGCTTGTCGTCGCATTGTATTATTATGAAGAACTAACGCTAAAAGAAATTGGCCAGGTTTTGGAATTATCGGAATCTCGGGTTTCCCAGTTGCATACCAAGGCGGTTCTTGGGCTGCGAACCAAATTGAGGAAACGCTTTATGTCCTGATTGTCAGGATAGTCTTCATCCCGCACCATTTTTATCTCGAAGGTGGTGATGACAAAGTGGTCAGACCTGTAGATCTGCAGGATAATTTTTCCAAAGCACCAGCTGCCAGCCGGGCTCAGAACGTCCAGCAGGTCAACCCCGAAATGGCACACCGCAATACCACCCAGGAAATGGCGCGCCAACAGATCTTGGACCAGAGCCGTACTCTGCCCGCCGAAGAAAGTAGTCAACCACTGCTCCACCCGGATGAAGGGAAGGGCGAGCAGAGGCGCAACGGGCAGGATGCCAAACGCAAGCCCAAAGAAGTAGCCGAAGAGTCTTCGGAAGAATCTGGCAACGCTGGAGAAGACGAAGATACATCCCACATAGATATTCTTGCCTGAGTCTTTCAATTCGTAGCAGGTCATCGGTGTCAGCCGTGATTTGCATTCTGGACAGTTACGCGATGGTGAGTAAATAAACCTTGGATGAACTCAAACAACAGCGGCTCAGAAAGATAACGGAGAGCATTATCGGCTTGCCGACTTTGCCCACCGTTATCACGCAGATGATTGGCCTGATAGACAATCCGCAGACCTCGGCGCGCGATGTCTCCCAGCTCATCGCCACTGACCAGGCCCTCACTGCCAAAATACTCAAACTGGCGAATTCTGCATTTTATGGATTTCCGCGCGAGATTTCCACCGTCAACCACGCAGTTGTAGTGCTTGGATTCGAGACCGTGCGCAGCCTGGGGTTGAGCGTGTCGGTGCTGGAGCGCTTTGCCGGTGGAACTAGCAACAGTCCCTTCGATCGGCAGAAATTCTGGGAACACTCAATTGCTTGTGGTATTGCCGCCAGAATGTTAGCGGGAAAATTTCGCTATCGCATCCACGGTGAGGCTTTTGCCGCTGGCATTCTGCACGATATCGGCAAACTGGTTCTGAGCCAATACTTCACGGATGAATTCATTGAAATAATTGAGCTGATGCGCACCCAGAATCTCTATATTGGCAAAGCCGAAGAAATGGTTCTGGGTGTCACCCATGCAGAAGTTGGCAGCTGGCTGGCCGAGAGATGGAATCTGCCCAACCAACTGGTTGATACTATTGCCTATCACCATACCCCGGGAAGATTGCAGCGAGGTGTTGAATTGCCCTCGCTGGTACATCTCGCCGACTTTCTTTGCCGCCGGGAGCACATCGGGGATGGGGGTGGAGAGCGCTTGCCCACCCTGGATCCGGCCGCGCTGCGAATCTTTGGTATGTTCGAGGAGCCGAAGACTGCAATGAGGCGAATTTTAAGTTATGGTGAGGAATTGCATCAGGAAATGGATAAAGCAGACGTTTTTAAGAGTATAATCAAAGGAGATGAAGGGGAAAGTAGAGAAAATGAGGGCGGTGAGGAGGGGGATGGAGACGAGGATAAGGACGCTGCATGAAGAAAAAGTTCTGGGGCGCGGCAGAACCAGTTTGGAGTTCTTCGGTGGAGTTATAAAATGTGTCTTCGGATACTGATCAGGACGATCCTTTAGTGGCTTTGGAAGATGAATTGCCCCTGGAGCGCATTAGAGAGCTTCTGCAACAATTGAGTGGGGAAGCCCAGGCAGAAATTGGCTGGGAACTGGGAATTCATTGCGCTACCCTTACCGAAGGCTTAAAAGAATTTGCTGCCCGCTTGCACGGTCTCGAGGAGGAGAACCGGCTACTGCAGGAGCGTCTAGCCAGAGGGCACCAGGAATATGTGGAACTCCGCGAGTCCATGGATGAACTGCTGAATCTGCACGAACTCTCCGAGGCAATTAGTTCCAGTTTCAATACCGATGATATCCTCGACTCCTTGATGGATCTTTCTAAGCGCTTTACTGACTACGAGAGTTGTGGGGTTTTTGCCGTCGACGAAAGCGGCGAGAATCTCGAGCCCATGAGTCTGCGCGATCGGGACGGGCGATTGGCAGCAAGAGTTCAGGCCCAGTGGGGGGATGGAATCATCGACTGGGTATTTCGGGAGCATCACCCGGTAATCATCGATGATATAGAAACCATTGATCAGCAGGAGGGGCAGGAGTGCAGTTTCGCAATTGTGCCTCTGATTGTCCGGGGGGAGAAGATCGGAATCTTTACCTTGTACTGCAGAAAACCCAAGGACACCTTCACCGCCGGCGAGATCGAGTTGTTGGGTGTGCTGGCCAATCAAAGCGCGGTAGCCATTGAAAACTCGCGCCTCTACACCGATCTTGAATCTGCGCATGAGCAGGTGGTAGAATCGCAGCGGCAGCTCCTCATTTCGGCCAAATTGGCCGCTATAGGCGAGCTGGCAGGAGGAGTTGCCCACGAAGTGAACAATCCCCTGCAGATTATTCTGAGTCGAGTACAATTGATGAGAATACAGCATCATAGTGGGGAGAAAATAACGGCTGGGTTGGCCTTAATCGAAAATAATGTAAAGCGGATTTCTAAAATTATTCGTGCTTTGCTGGGATTTTCGCGCCATAATAGCGAGGCCGAAGAGTGGGGTAAATACGATCTTGTAGCGGCGCTCCAGCAGGCCTGCGCCCTGGTGAAACACCAGCTCGATTCCCGCATGATTGATGTCGACATTGATTTTGAAGATCAAATGCCGGAAATGACGGGGAATGTCGGAGAACTTGAACAGGTGTTCATCAACTTGATTCTCAATGCACAAAATGCCATGAGCCAGGGGGGACATTTGCATATTTCGGCCCACCGGGAAGGGGAGGGTGTGGAAATAAAGTTTGCCGATACTGGGACGGGTATTGCCGCCGAACATCTGGATCGCATTTTTGAACCCTTTTTCACTACGCGGGCAGACGAAGGAGGAACGGGCCTGGGGCTGGCGGTTAGCTACCGAATTATCGAAATGCTTGAGGGAACTATGACTGTTGAAAGTACTCAGGGTAAAGGTACCACTTTTATTATCCGACTTCCCCCCGATCCCCAACGCAGCTAAAACACCCGCTTAATTTGCTATGATGCTAACCGATGATGCCTGGCAGCTGGTCCTGGTTGATGTTCTCTTCTTGTGTCTGGCCGGAAGTATGGGATTTTGGTTTCGCTCCTGGCTGAAAAGGGAGCAAAAGGTTTATAGAGAGCGGCTCATTGCACTTGCAGAGCAGCAGGCCGGTCTTCAGCAGCTCTGCAACCGGTTGGATCATATCTGCCAATTTCTTGAGCCCCTGGCCAGAAGGGAAGAGGAGGCAAAACTTTCTTCGGGCCAGCCGCCGGATGATTATGCAATTGGGAAAGGGTTTTTATCCTCGGATAGAAGGCAAAAACCCGCGTCGTCCAAGGCCCACAGAGAGGAGCGCTACGAGAGGGCTCGAGAATTGCTATCAGAAGGGCAGCCGCCGGGAGATATTGCCCGCAAACTCGGTCTGGGTAGGGCGGAAGTGGAATTGATGGGGCGGATGCAACGACATAAAAAAGGGGATTAACCCGGCCCCTACCCTCGGATGATCTAGCTCTTCAGAAGGTTCTCCAGTTCGCGCAGGCAGGTTCCGATTTCCTGGTCTGTGCCCACGCTTATTCGCAGACAATCCCGCAGGCGGTCCTGGTTGAAATAGCGGACCAGGATATGGCGTTTTTTGAGCTCCTGGTAGAGCCAGTTCGCGGCTGGCTTATCAATTCGGGCCAGAACGAAATTGGCCGACGATTCCCAAACCGAAAAACCCAGTCGTCTAAGCTCCGAGGTCAGTTCTCGTCGGGTTTTACAAACGCGTTCGGCATTGGCCCTCATCCATTCAATATCATCTAGTGCCGCTTCTGCAGCTACCAGACTCAAGCGGTTGACATTGTAATGGTCCTTTACTTTCCACAGGCCTGCAATCAATTCGGGGGCGGCGAAGGCGAATCCAAGGCGCATGCTGGCAAGGGAAAAAGACTTGGACATAGTGCGCAAAACAATGGTGTTTGAATATTTGTGAATCAGGTCGATGGATCCTCCTACTGCAAAATCTACATATGCTTCATCGACGACCAGAACGCCGCTTATTTGGGATGCTAATTCTTCGATTTTTTCGCGGGGAATCAGGGTGCCGGATGGCGAGTTGGGGTTTGCCAGCAGGGTAATTCGGGCATCTTCGCAAAAAAGATCCTGTGGCAGGGAAAAATCATCATCGAAGTCGACCACTATTTCCGCCGCATTCTGTATCTGAATGAGTTTTTTATAGTAGCTGTAGGTAGGGGCTGGATAAACGACTTTTTGTCCTGTGGTTGCAAAACTGCGCATTATGATGCTTAGCAATTCATCGGAGCCATTGCCTACCAGGGTCTGCTCGGGAGAAAGCGCGAATATCTCTCCTAATCTGCGGCGCACGCCACTGGCCTCCGAATCTGGATAAAGTCGGAGGTCCTCCCGGCAGGCTGCTCGCAATCTTTCCAGGACTAGGGGGGAAGGTGGATAGGGATTTTCGTTGGTATTGAGCTTGATAAATTGTCCCTGTTGTGGTTGCTCTCCGGGTGTGTAGCCCTCCATCCGAGCGATATGAGGAAGAAAATGGCTTTTGTGCATAGAGGAAAAATTGGTTTAGTTTGTCGGTATCGGCCAAAGATGGCAATATAGATTGCGGGCGGCCCAATGTCAACAGCATGGGGGGGGCATGATTGTCTCGCTGACACATAGAGAGATTGAACTTGTTCTGGGGTGGAAGGAGGTGGCTTTTTGGCCCGACGAAGAAAGGGTAATGAGAAAGTTGAGAAGGGCCTTAGAAATTCCAGGACCGGTTGAGTTTAGCAGATTCCAAATACAGGTTATCCAGACCTGGGTCGAGGAGCAGGTAGAGGGACACTATGGTGGTGGGGCCGTATTAAATCCAGAAGAACAGTCAATCATAAAAAAACTGAGAGCGGCATTAGAGGAGAATTAGGAACTGGCGGGATGGTCTTGCTCGAGGACGGGAAGGTCTGGTCCATCTACCCTTTGCACGGCGTCGACGCCGGGTACCTGGTAGATTTTATCGATAATATTTTGTAGTTGGTGAAGGTTCTGTACATCGATACAGAAATATTCTTCTGCTATATGGGCAACAGTGCGGGTGCTGGAACTGCGGATATCGATTCCGGCATCGCTAATGACTTTGGTTATGTCGGAGAGCAGGTATTTGCGGTCCTGGCTCTTGATGAGCAATTGGACGGTAAATGCACGTTCTTCCTGCATATCCCATTCGACGGCCAGCAGGCGATCGGGTTCTTCGGTGATGGCGGAGAAATTAGCACAATCTGCTCGATGTACGGAAATGCCCCGGCCGCGCGTCAGCAGCCCGATGATCGGATCTCCGGGAATGGGGCTGCAACACCTGGCAAAGTTTATCATGACGTCATTCATTCCCTGTATGCGAATACCCCGCTTTTCTTGTGCTTTGGATTGCGCCCGTGGGCGTGACTTGTTGGGAATGAGTTTATTGATGACCTTGTTCAGGGATAGATCGCCGCTGCCAATAGCTGCATAGAGGAGTTCGCCGTTGGCAAATCCAAGATCCCCTGCGATCAGATCCAAACTTTTGTCCCCGGGCTCATTGCGATAGCGTTTCAATTCCCTCTCGAGCATCTCTTTGCCCAGATGCAGGCTGTGGGCAAAGCGTTCTTCTTTTAACCAACGTCGAATAGAATGACGTGCTTTGCCGCTTTTCACCAGTTGGAGCCAGGATTTGTCTGGCTGCTGATGCGAGGACGTAATTATGCGAACCGTATCGCCACTTTTCAACTCTGTGCCCAGGGGCACGATCTGAGCGTTTATCTTCGCCGTAAGGCAATGCAGACCGATATCGGTGTGGACTGCAAAAGCAAAATCGATGGGCGTGGCCCCTTTGGGTAATTGATGGAGATCGCCTTTGGGAGTAAAGACGAAAATCTCGTCTTGGAACAGGTCGACCTTGAACTCTTCCATGAACTCGGCTGGATCCGTGGCATCGCGTTGCCGGTCTAATACCTGCCGTAGCCAGGCAATGTGTCGGTCCAGATCACTTGGGGCTGTATTGTTGGATTTGTAGCGCCAGTGAGCTGCGATGCCTATTTCGGCTGTGTTGTGCATCTCTTTGGTGCGCAACTGGATTTCAACAGGCAATCCCCTAGGGCCGATTACCGAGGTGTGGAGAGATTGGTACATATTGGTTTTGGGAGTGGCAATATAATCTTTAATGCGGTCGGGGATCGGGTGGTAAATAGTGTGTACCAAACCGAGGGCATGATAACATGCGCCTACCGTATCCAGGATGATGCGCACCGCCATGATATCATAAATTTCTTCGATTGGCTTTTTCCGGGCTTGCATTTTTTGATAGATGCCATAGAAGTTCTTTGCCCGGCTGGTGATTTCAGCGACAATTCCATTCTTGCGTAATTCTTCTTCTATCGGTGCTTTAAATTCATCAATATAGGCTTCGCGCTCCCGCCGTTTCATGGCGATCTTATCGCGGATTTCCTGATAGATAGCCGGTTCTAAATATTTTAAACTCAGATCTTCCAGTTCCCAGCGCATGCGGGCAAGGCCGAAACGGTGAGCAAGTGGCGCGTATATTTCTATGGTTTCGTGGGCGATGCGTTTCTGGCTCACCGAGTCTATGTGTTCCAGGGTGAGCATATTATGGCGGCGGTCGGCCAGCTTGATCAAAATGATGCGGATATCCTCGACCATGGATAGCAACATTTTGCGGTAGGTTTCGACCTGGCGGGCTTCGCGGCTTTCAAAAGTAAAGCGGTCTATTTTAGTTACGCCATCAATCAAGGCCGCGATTTTGGGACCGAATGCATCGGCGACTTCGTCGAGTGTAGCCGAAGTATCTTCCAGTACGTCGTGTAGAAGTCCGGATGCAACGGTCGTGGCGTCTAGGCGCAGTTGGGCCAATATGCGCGCGACCTCGACGCAGTGTTGCATAAATGGATGTCCCGATTTGCGTATCTGTCCGGCGTGGTGCTGGTGGGCAAAGTAGTAGGCCCTTGCAATGAGTTGGAAGTCGGCCTGCTCATTGCACGAGCCCACTTCGATCAGCAACATCTGAAGTTGCAAGTGGCCCCGGGCCTGTTCCAGGATTTCGTCAAGGTGGCCGGTTGGTACAGGTAGAGCGGTTTTTTCAGATTGCTCTTGGAGTCCAGCTTCTGGGGTGGTAGAGGGTGACAATGTCTTTTCGCTCATCGTCTGCTCGAGCAAGGCGGAGTGGGTGATGGCTCGGCAAAAAAATTCTGTTCTACAGGTCCAATATACTCAAAAAAAAGATAGATTAAAAGCGGAAAAACTGGATCGGAACTCGGATGGAATAGGGCGGGAGGGGTGGCGCCGGAAGAAGTATCAGGATCCTTCTTTTTCAGACGTTTCTTCTAGCTCATACAATTCTTCTAAAGGAAAGCTTGCCTCGGGTATTGGCAAACCCTTTTCCTTGGCGCTGTTGAGCAGATCTTTGATATCGGTGCGCAGTCTAAAGATGTTGCTTTGCATACTGGTTTGCTGGTTTTGTAAATCGATTTCCTGCTCGTCAAGCTTCTGCCCTTCTTCGCGCACACCGCGCAAGGCGATATTTTTGATAGAAATGGCTTGTTTTATGTGCAGGATCTTGCTGGTTAATTTATGATGCAGAAGAAGAGCGCAAATAATGGAAGATACTGTAGCAACCAACCAAAACATATCTCAGCCTTTCTTCCTTGAGAGAGTTACAGAGAACATGCTGTGGCAACACCGATTTTACAGAATGGGTTTTAACAGGCGACGGGTTTACTGGCCCATTCTGCTTGCCTTTTGCTGGCGGCGGATACTTTTTTGTCGGTCGATTTTCTTTTGGACTGAGGGTTTTGTGAAAAAACGCCTCTTTTTAAGGTCCTGTAGGACGCCGTTTTTTCTCAGTTTTGCGGAGAAGCGCCGCAGGGCCTTTTCAAATGGTTCATCGGATCTAATTTCGACACTAAAGTTGCTCATTGACGACTCCCTTGCAAAAAAAGAACGGGTTATTTAAATCATTTAGGATATATCAGATCTAATATAAAAAGTTAGGTATTGGAAGTCAACGGCCCCGGAGGGTGTGGGGCGCTGGCGATAAATCGGTTAACTTAGGAATCGCTCAAGGGGATGATGCGGGTGGGGAAGAGTCCGCTTCGGGATTCCCTTTTGCATCTACATGAGATCTTAGCATTTGTATTTTAGTGACCAGATCCCGATTGGACTGTTCCAGATTGGTCTCGATTTGTTCAATCACTTTGATAACAGCTTCTTTGTTTATAAATCCCAGGGCACCGAGCCAGGTGCGGCCTTCAGCAGTGTGTAGGAGCCAGTGCTCAATAGATTTCCCCAGTTCTTCCGGCTGGCTTATATAGTAGAATTTGCCGAGGATATCATCTACCCCATCTACGTATATGAGTTTTTCTACAATGCTTTCACCCAATGTTGTGGCCAAGATGTAAGTCCTGAAAAATATGGTGGTTATAGCTGTGATATGTGGTGGATCTAAAGCGGTAGAGGTGTTTTGAAGTGTAGGAAAATTCGCCACCTGTGTCAAGTGGCGGCAAAGATAATTTAACGCGCGGAATTCGGCAAAAGCTAGAAGTTGGAGATCCTTTGAGCGAAATATGGCAGATCTTGACGAGGGGCGATAGATTTTTGATTCTGGGTTTGGTCCTTTGTATTATTAGCCTATTTTTTCTTCCGCAAGAGAAAAACCAAGGGGGCAGGGAATTAGTCGCCTACTCCAATGGCAAATGGCTGGGTAGTTTTTCACTGGATAAAAAGCAGGTATTGTCCTTCGAGGGCACTCTGGGTGGGGTCGCAGTGGAAATTGATGGGCAGGCAGCGCGAGTTATCAGGGCGCCCTGCCCGAGGAAGTTGTGCATGAGTATGGGATGGGTCCAATGGCCGGGTGAGGTCGTAGCCTGTCTTCCCAATGATTTTTTTATCCAAATAAGTGGATTGCAAGCTGAGTCCGGCCTGGATGCGGTGAGCCAATGAAGCCGGTTTCTACCAGACGACTTGCGCATCTCGGCCTCATGGGCAGTATTGCCCTGATACTTTTCGTCTTCGAAGCGCTGGTCCCGCGGGTACTGCCCTGGATGAAATTAGGCCTGGGCAATTTGGCGGTCATGCTGACTCTCCTCCTCTTCGGCTTTACTGCTGCTCTCGGGGTGTGCATAGTCAAGTTGCTGGTGGGAGGGCTGATAAGTGGAAGTTTGGGAGGGCCGGCTTTTATTGTCGGTGGGGGAGCGGGAATAGTAAGTTTGCTGCTTATGGCCAGTGTGCGGGGCATCGTGCCGGGGATATTCAGTCCAGTAGGTCTGAGCATACTAGGGGCCCTAGCCCACCAGTTGACTCAGCTCGTATTGGCATCCTACCTATACCTTGGACAGGGGGCACTATTTTACTTTTTGCATCTTTTCTTGATTTGGGGTTTGATCAGCGGGGCGGCTATAGGTTTGCTGGCTT
>CAXFTV010000607.1:0-4620 GCA_964005845.1 uncultured bacterium | reverse complement strand
GCGTCCAAATCGATCCGACGGGCATGCAGTTTAAAACCGATATCGATCAGGACCTGTGCCTGGTACTCGGCCGAGTGCTCTTTGGTGTAGGACTGCATGATGGCGCGCAAGCGCTCTCCAGGATCGGGCAGGGGGACGGTGTATTCGGCCTGCGGCCCACCGAGCATCCAGGCGATGACCGCATCGCCACCTTCGTAAATCGGCGATGGGGCGCGCTCGCCCAGGCACACCCGCCCCACTGCTTCTATGGCAATCTTATTCGCCTGGGCCGGGGCATAGGCTTTCCAGCTAGTAATATCACCCTTGCGCGACTGGCGGGTGGCGCAGGACAGATGGACGCTCTGGTTTAGGGCCTGAAAAATTTCTTCGACGGGCAAGTGCAACATGGTACCCAGGCCTGCGGCCACGGCCGGTGCCAGATGGGCCACGTGGTCGATCTTGTGTTCGTGCAGGCAGATGCCGGTGACCAGGGCCATCTGAGTTTCGTATGCACTCAGTACTCCCAGCATAAAATCCCGGCCCGTGCAACCGGCCTGCTGCGCCACGGCCAGAATCCCGGGGATAGTATCCCCAGGGTGGGAATAATCAGCTGCCAGATAACAATCGTGCATATCCAGCTCCCGCACGGCCACCCCATTGGCCAGAGCGGCCCATTCACAATGGAAAGTGCGGTTATTGGCTACCCCGAAGAGCCGCGCTCCAGTTCGGGCCGGGTGCTTGTAACCCAGGGCCAGCAGACGAGCGTGACGCACCGGCACCCGATTGAGAGCAGCCAGGGCTACAGCGGCGTTGTCGAGGAGGCGGTTGCCGATCATTTCGACCACATCTTCGTCCGCTTCCTGATTGTGCGCCGCCATGGTGGCGATTTTCCAGGCCAGTTGTTCCTCCCTGGGCAGTACGGCGCCTTCGGCATGGGTTCTGACCTTTAGATACTGCATCGCTGAATTCCTTTCTGCGGAGGTGAAAAACCTATCCGCCAAAGCGAATTTTTTCTCTTTTGAACGGCTGCGCGGAGGTAAAGAGCACTCGGCGGGCACCAGATATGAAATTCTTCTACCCCCCAATCCAGAAAAATTTCCACACGTCCTGAACACTGCGACGCGATAGAAGTACTCCCACGTCCCTAGCCTTGCTCCGCAACATTAATACCCAGCACTTCGCCAGCTGGCTTCATTGCCACCACGCGCCCGGTGACAGCCTGATCAAACGGAACCACCAGCTTGATTACTTCCCTGGCCACTTCCCGTGGCTCGTGGACCCAGTCGAACCCCGCCCCGGGCTCCTCCCGCCTAATCGACTCCAGCAGGGCCGTCTGCGTCGCACCGGGACAAATTACATTTACCTGTACATTTTGCTCCTCCAGCTCTCGCGCCAGCCCCAAGCTCAAGGAGATGGCCGCTGCCTTCGAGGCGCAATAGGCACTCCAGTCAGCCGAGCCGCCAAACCCCGCCACGGAGGCGATATTGACGATTTTCCCGGCCCCTCGCCGCACCATCCCCCCGACGACGGCCTGGGAGCAAAAGAGGATGCCCTTCACATTTACCGCAAAGACTTCGTCCCAGCGCGCTTCGTCCACTTGCAAAACCGGAGTATGACGCCAGATTCCAGCGTTGTTGATCAGCAGGTCGATTGGACCGCAGGCACGGAAAATCCGCTTCACGGTCGCCCTCACCTCCTGGCTATCGCGCACATCGCAGACCCAGGCAGTGGCGCCCTTCAATTCGGCGGCGGCGGCCTCAACGCCTTCGCCGTCCCTGTCCAGCAAGGCCACGAAGGCGCCTGCAGCGGCCAGGCGGACGGCAATGGCACGACCAATACCCTGGGCCGCGCCGCTGACCAGGGCCACGCGCCCCTGCACACTCATGTTGCCGGGCTGTAAACGATGGACTGATTGTAGGGAATGATCAATGGACGAGGGCCCTCAACTGGCAGGTGTGAAGCCCATTCTCGGGGCTCGTAGTTGCGGCTCACAAAACAGGCATAATGGGCTGGTACCGCGGCTTTGAGTCCAAGCGCAACCGCCATTTTGGCCGCGCCGGCAAAAAAGGGAAACTCTCCTTCGTCGGGATGATTCGTCAGACAACCAAGGTCCGGCTCGAGGTCGCGGATGGGTTGTAAAAGAAACTCGTGGTCGGCAAAAGTATTGACCGGGTCACCCGAAAAGTAGACCCTCACCGCACCGGCTTCCACGACGTAACCCAGGTGCTGAACATCGGGTGGCTCGATCTGGTCTTGCGGCAGACCATCCGGTGGTTTGGCCCAGACCGCGTGTGCTTTCATAGTACCCAGGCCGGTTTCATCGCCCGCGCTAACCGTGGTGAAGTGGGCAGCGGGAATGCCGGCTTCGCGCAAATTCTGGGCGCTTTCCAGCGGACCGATATAGCGCACATCGGGATAGGCACCACGGATGCGTTCGATGGATTCCACACAGGTGTGATCTCCGTGATTATGAGTCAGCAAGATGTAGTCGGTGCGCAGTGAATCTTCGTGCAGCGGCGGCCGGGCATGAATAAAGCGGTCGGACGGACGCTCCCTGGGATAGTAGGGATCTACCTGGACGATAGTGCCATCGGTATCCTTGAGTGCAAAGGTGCTCTGACCGAACCAGTGCAGGCCAACCGCGTTTTCTGGAACGACGAGATCTTCGAATGGGTGCATGAAAAGTCTTCCTATGTTTTGGGTATTTTTCGTTGAATATCTATATTCTTTTGAGTTAAGATATGTCCTCCCCTACTGCGGGCAAGAAAAAACCAGCATAAATTTCACTGCGCCACTAGCGGAGATGAATAGCGCGCAACATTTACCCAAGGAGCTAGGCCATGGCCAGAGTCGGTTTTGCCATGCAACTCAAACCCGGAAACGAAGCCGAGTACAAAAAACGCCACGACGAAGTCTGGCCCGATCTTTCTGATCTGCTCTCCCAAGCTGGTCTGAGCAATTACAGCATCTACCGCCACGGTCTGACCTTATTCGCCTACGTGGAAGTTGAAAATCCCGCCTCCCTGCTGGCACTGGCCGGAGAGGAGTTGATGCAAAAGTGGTGGCGCTATATGGAACCGCTGATGGAGTGCAATGAGGATTCTTCACCCAAGGTGACCATGCTCGAAGAAGTATTTCACATGGATTGAGGCCATGAGTACAACCACTCTCTTCGATACGAGTTACAAAGAGCGAAAGCAAGCCCTGATGAAACAGGTTCTGGACGTTCTGCGGCCGGTCTACTCGGTCGAGGAAATAGAGGCCCTGCGGATCGACCCGGTCAACACGGCGATTCTCTCGCAGCGCTCCGGCCGCGGTTTCGTCAATAGGGATCTGCTCGAGACGGTCCTGGGCAACCTGCTCGAGTGCGTGGCCCCGGGTTCACACAACGCTCTCGACCCGCAGCACCACAAGCGCGATCTGGCAGGAAGCATCGAAGAACTAGCGGACCAACTCTACGCCATGATCGCCCAGTCCCTGCTGGCCGCTGGGGAGGATGACAGTCTCGAAGACAGAGCTCTTTTTTCCACCTTTGCACTGTTGTGGGAACTGCCTGTTTTTAAAGAGCGGTCGCTGTGGAACCGCTTTGCCTCCCTGACCGATCCGGCTGCATGGGATGCCTACCTTTTGCACACCTGCGGTTTGTCCCCGGAAACACTGGCTGATCTGGAGTTTGGGAAACGCATCGAAGAAGCCATTGTGGAACGAAGTTTCACCCCCTACCGCAACTTTCTGCAGGACCTTGGATGCAGTACCATCTTCGCCTACCAGATGCAATTGGTGATGAGTACCTATCCCGGCTGGCGGGTGCTTTTCTATCACGATATCGCCCATGCTCTGACGCGTTCCGGCTGCATCTCGGGGAACCCGCAACTACAGCGCCTGCCCGTTCCCTTGTTGCCGCGCGCCATCTCCGAACTGGGGGGTCGCTACTACCAGGCCGACCTGCATCCCGAAACCAAGATCGGCGACGCCAACTTCCTCGATCACCCGCATCGGGGCATCACCACGGGACAAACCGGAATTATTGGCTCGGGCTGCCATATCCTGCCCTGCACTCTGGGGGGCTTGAGCGAAAGGGCGACCCAACGCCACCCCACCATTGGAAACTATGTGTCAATCGGCACCGACGCCGACCTTTTCGGACCGGTGCAGGTCGGTGATCACTCGGTCATCGGCCCAAACGCAGAGGTAAACGGCCTGGTCGAAATCGGCGCCAGCTGCCACATCGGCTCCTCGGTCGTCATCGGCACCATTAAAAGCGGCGAGCGCAAACCAGGCAGAATCCTCCTGGGCCAGGGCGTGCGCGTCGGTGATGGCACCATCGTCGAAAATGTGTCGGAATTGGATCTCGTAATCCCGGAAAAGGCGGAAATACCAGCTCGTAGCCACGTGACTAACGATGGCTTTGGCACCCCGCGCTATATGCGCGGCTGAAAAACGACACAAAAAAAAAGGAAAGGCGCCAGGCGCCTTTCCTTTTTAAAGCTGGTATATCTTTTACAGTAGTTCTAAGAAGTTCTTAGCACTACAACGCTAAAAAAGGTTGAAACACTTTCGTAGTTTGGATATGTAAACACCGATTTTCCACAAGGCTCGCCATCGGGCTTTTCGGTGCGAGCGTCGCGCTTTTTCGGCTTG
>CAXFTV010000606.1:0-2430 GCA_964005845.1 uncultured bacterium | reverse complement strand
GAGGACCTGCCCTGCTCGGCCCCTTCAGGGGCCATAGATCCGGCGGGCGATTTTGTTGTGCGCACCAAATCCAAAGGCGCCCAATTCTTCGTCCTGACGCTCACTTTGGATCGCGGCCAGCAAAGAAAGGGATGAAATTCCCTCCGGCCAGCAAGATCCTCCCGCGAGTACACACCTGTTTGCCGGTACTCATTTCTCCCCCAGACGGATCTGTGGGCTCTGAGGGCAACAGCAAGGCTTACCCCCTTCAAATTACCGGCTATAGATGAAAAACCGGCGGCGACTTATATTAGTCCAAACGAAGAATAAACCGAAAACAGGACGCGGTGCCAATCCATGGACTCACCCACCCTATTCACCCTTGCCAATGGCATGCGTTTCATCGTTGCGCCAAACTCTGCACTACCCGCAGCGGCCGTGGGCCTGTGGACCGATGTCGGTGTCTGCGACGAACCCGAAGAGCGCCGCGGCATTGCCCATTTTCTTGAGCACATGATGTTTCGGGGCTCGCGCAACGTGGGCCCTGAGGAACACGCTCACCTCATCGCCCGTCTGGGCGGCGACTGCAATGCCTTTACTAGTCCCGACGCCACTGTCTACCACCAGACCGTGCCCGCCGCCGCCGTCGGGGAAGTCTTCCGCCTCGAGGCAGACCGCTTTCAGCAGCTGGAATTGAAAAACGAGCACCTGGAAGTTGAACGCAAGGTAATCCTTGAAGAACTGCGAGTGCGCGAAAACCAGCCTATTTCCCGCGCCCTGACCCAGATACGCGAGTTGATCAGCGGCGATCACCCCTATGCCTTGGATCCGCTGGGCCGCCGCGCTGCACTCGAGGAGATGGAAGTCGCCGACCTCGAAGAATTCTACCGCCGCTGCTACCGGCCGGACCGGACGGTGGCGGTTATTTGTGGCGCTGTCAAGCTCGATCACATCCAGGACCTGGCGCTGCGCTACTTCGATAACTGGCGCGCCCCGCAAGGGGATCTGCCCAGATCCCAACCGCCGGTGTACACCCCCCACTCGGGTAGCATCTCCTGCCCTTTGCCGCTGGAAATTCCCATTGCTGCCCGCATCTACCGGACTCTCCCCCTGGCCGAAATAGACAAACCCGCTCTGGACCTGCTGGTGGCCCTGCTCTCCTCGGGAATCTCGTCTCCGATCCGCGAAGCTCTGGTGCGCAAACGGCGGCTATGCGTCGAGGCCGGTTGCGTAAATATGATCGGGGCACATGGGGGGCTGCTCATCTGTTTCGGTGCCTTTCTTCCTCCAGGACGGCATGCACCTCGCCAGGCCATCCTGAAAGACCTGGCCGAAGACCTGGCGACCCAGGGCCCGGATCCCGAGCAGTTCGGCCATCACCTAAAGAGATTTCGCAAGCATCGCGCCCAGGATGGTTATTCCTGCCAGCAGCAGATGATGGGGCTGGGCAGTGCCGAATTGCTGGAAGGCGGCTTTGAAAAATACACCCATGGCCTGGAAGTGCTAGCTGCGGTTACCCCCGAACGCATTCAGGCCATGGCCCGCGACCTGCTGCAACCTCAGCACACTCTCGAGCTCGACATCACTCCGGAGAACACCCCTTGGTGGATGCTGCCCGTGGGATTG
This sequence comes from uncultured bacterium, assembly GCA_964005845.1. GTDB lineage: Bacteria > Latescibacterota > UBA2968 > UBA8231 > UBA8231 > CAXFTV01. The sequence goes on along the minus strand of CAXFTV010000606.1, from coordinate 825 downwards.
TTCACCAGGTTGTGGCCGCGATGAACCACCGTCTCTATCCCGTGCAAATAGCGCCAGCAGATTGCGGAGCCACGCTGATCGGCACTGCCCGCCGGGACGTTCCCCTCGTCACCGTGAGCATCGAGTGCAAGGGCGGCGAAGCTTGCGACCCCCCGAACACCCCTGGCCTGGCCGAACTGACAGCTGCCCTATTCAACGAAGGCGTTCACGGCATGCCCCCGCTGGAATGGCATCGCCAGTTGGAAAACGATGCCATCGCCATGGAACTTCATCCAGAGACCCTGCGCTGGGTCGCCCATTTAAACTGCCTATCGAGCGACCTGGACCGGGCCCTGGACCTGTTTGCCCAATGGCTGACCCAACCAGGCCTCCCCCGGGGGGAATGGAAGCGGCTGGTCAAAAGTTTTCGCGCCGGAGCGCGGGAACAATGGGCTCAGCCCATCGGCATCATCGATACCTTCTCCTGTGTCCAGGCACTGGGACGCACCCATCCTCTGGGCCGCCCCGCCTTTGAGAAAAGCTATGCCCGAGCGCGCTATGGAGATGCCTGCAGGATGGGCCAACAAGCCTTTTGCCAGGGTTCCGACCTGCAGGCCATGATCGGCGGAGACATAGATATAGACCAGGGCTTTGAGCGCCTCGGCAGCCTGCTCGCAAATTTGCCTCAAGAGCGACAGCCTCTTGCCGATGCAATCCAATCAGAGCCGGCGGCAAATCCAGTATGGATACTGGACAACCCGGATATCGACCAGGTTTATTTCGCCCTCGCCCGCCCCGGGTGTCGCGCCGGAGACCCCGATCGCATTGCCCTGCGCCTGGCCAATT
>CAXFTV010000605.1:0-9006 GCA_964005845.1 uncultured bacterium | reverse complement strand
TTTCCAGCCAATCCTCTATTTTTACCACTTCCCGCATCTGGCTCAAGCGCAGTTGGGTAAAAAAAGCGAGTCGATTCAGGGCAAAGGTCAGGGTCAGCACCTCGCCGCCCTGCAGGTCTATCTCCAGGTGTTTGCTCTCGCCCCCATAGTGGAGTTCGAGCCAGTGTTTCCCAGCCGGCAGGTTGTGCAGCAGGAGGCCGTGCAGATCGCTCTTTATCATGTTCAGTGTATAGCGTCCGTCCAGGCGTATTTTCAGGCCTCTTTTGCCGATCTTGCTGCCCAGGGGAGATTGCAGCAGTGCGATATAGGCATCCAGCTCGGAAAATAGTTCGCCGTCGGTGAAATCATTCTCGATATGCTCCTGCAGGGTAGCCTGGCTTATAAAATCGGGCCTCTGCTCGACCCAAAGGGGTTGCTCCCGCTTGGCCGTCAAGCCACCAGGGCGAGTCAGGGCGTATATTACGATGTTAGTTGCCGGTAGCAGGGAGGGCAGGGCATTTTCGGTGCTTTCCTCTTCTGTAGTGGCAATCATCGCCCATTGGGAAGCCATCTGCAGATCGCTCAGGACGGCGACCAGTTCGCCATTGAGTTCCACTCCGTAAAGGCCCAGGTAGTCCGGCGCTGCGTTCTCTTGCCGCAGGGTCGGATTGTCGGCGGCGCGGGCGTTGCTCTGCGCCTCAAAGAGTTCCCGGGGATTTGAGAGGGGATAGTACCAGGATTGTCCCTCTGGTTCCCTTATCCGCTGTTTATTCTCTCCGGGAAAGCCGCTTTCGAAGCTGTAGTAGGATTGGTAAATCGGGTGTGAAGGAGGGAGTGCGAAGAGGTTGCCGTCGCTGCCCAAAACCTTTTTCAGGTGGTCTATCATTTCGCGCAGAAAGCGGTTGCCGCCCTCGATAAAAAGAAAACCTCCGGAGTGCAGATAGCGCTTTAGCAAGAGGTATTCCTCTTCGCTGAAGCGGGTTAGATCCGCCGGATCGTAGGCCGGCAAACCGCTACCCTCAACGATGAAGTGGATAGGGTCTTTGAGCAACTGTTCCGAGACAAAGAAACTATGGGTTTCGTTGCGAACCTGAGCCAGGAGCAGGGTGTTATCGCGCAAGTAGCGCGCCAGGGCATCCAGGGAGCCCGCCGTATCCGAACCCGCTCCGTACAGTCGCAGGCGGGTAAAGTTGATATAGCCGCTGAGATCCCGGCGGGTAGTTTTATCGGGTACGACCAGGGCGTGCTCTTTGTTGGCGCGCGCCATATCCTGCAATCGCAGCAGGTCCATGGAGGCGTGCCCGACACTATCGGCCAGCCCCAACTGAGTTGGGGATATTCTCGTTTCTTGGGCCAGCACCGGCGCAGAATCTTTGCCGCCGATGTGGAATTCCTCGAGCGTGGTCGGGGCTTCGGGGACCTCGATTTCGGAAGGAGAGGGGGGAAGCGGCTCCAGACCGCTTTGCCTTAGTTCCGGTGGCAGGGACTCGGGATCCAGGTACTCCATCTGGGAGCTTATGCGGGACATTTTCTGAGTGTTGATGGTCTCCAGGCGTCTGGGTTTGAGCTTGGTGCGGAAGTAGGACAGACGGGCCCTAAATGCCTCCTCCTCTTCTTCTTGCTGCCATAGCTCTCCCATCCAGAATCCAATTCCCAAATGCAGTAATAGGGAAATCAGGAGGCCAATCCATACCGGTTTGCGGTCTATGGACCTGTGCGGCGGCGGCATATTTTCCCTGCTCAATTTGCGGTGTTGGGATGGGGGGCCAGGGGCCACCCGTTACATAATTAACTTCCTGGATGAACCCGAAGTTCCTAAAAACTATAAAGATGGGTTATCCAACGGCATAATGAAACCCCTTTTTAAGTCGCGTGGAGATCCGATGATAGGTAGAGCAGAAAAGCGGGCCAGAGTCTTTTTTGCAATAAGGTCTAAATCTTGTTACTTTTTCTAATAAAAATATGGGAATTGCGCTGAGAAAGTGAGTTGAGAATGAGCGAAGCAGAGGGATTGCGGGCGGCCGAACTGGAAATAGAGTTGCGCGAGTGGCTCGAATCCCTGGATTATGTTCTGGCGAACCGATCGCCCGAGCAGGTGAGAGCATTTATGGGTCAGCTCCAGCTCCATGTGCAGCAGGCCGGCATCCCGCTGCCTTTCAGCGCCAATACGCCCTATATAAACACCATACCGCGCGCCAAGCAGCCCGCTTTTCCAGGCAACCGCGAAATCGAACGTCGGATCAAGAGCCTGGTGCGTTGGAATGCCATGGCCATGGTGGTGCGGGCCAATCGCGACGAGGCAGCTCCGGGAGGCCATATTTCGACCTACGCTTCGGCTGCCACTCTCTACGAAGTCGGCTTGAATCACTTCTTCCGCGCTCGCAACGGAAATGCCAGCGGCGATCAGGTTTTCTTTCAGGGCCACGCTGCTCCCGGGGTCTACGCCCGGGCTTTTCTGGAGGGCCGGATCAGCGAAAGGCAACTCGAAAATTTCCGCCGTGAATTGCGCCCAGGCGGGGGCCTTTCCTCTTATCCCCACCCCTGGCTGATGCCTGATTTCTGGCAATTCCCCACCGTTTCCATGGGGTTGGGACCTATCCTTTCCATTTACCAGGCGCGTTTCAATCGCTATCTCGAAGACCGAGGTTTGAAGGAAACCAAGGATTACAAAGTGTGGGCTTTTCTCGGCGACGGCGAGACGGACGAGCCCGAAACTCTGGGTGCCATCACGCTGGCCGCGCGGGAGAAACTGGATAATTTGATCTTTGTGATCAACTGCAACCTGCAGCGTCTGGATGGTCCGGTGCGCGGCAATGGCAAGATTATCCAGGAATTGGAGGCCGCTTTTCGCGGCGCCGGCTGGAATGTCATAAAAGTGATATGGGGAGACGACTGGGATCCGTTTCTGGAAAAAGACCACGACGACTTGCTGGTCCAGCGGATGGCTGCCGTGGTGGACGGCGAGTATCAGAAATACACCGTTTCGGATGGCTCCTATATCCGCGAGAATTTCTTTGGCGTCGATCCCCAGTTGCTTAAAATGGTGGAGCATCTCTCCGATGAACAGCTGCAGAAGCTGCGGCGCGGTGGCCACGATCCAGAAAAAGTCTACGCCGCCTACAAGGCCGCAGTAGAGCACAGCGGTTCGCCTACCGTAATCCTGGCCAAGACCGTCAAGGGCTACGGCCTGGGTGAAGCTGGAGAGGGCAAGAATATCACCCACCAGCAAAAGAAATTGAACGAAGACGAATTGAGTGCTTTTCGCACCCGTTTTGGCATCCCCATCTCCGATGAAGACGTCGCCGCGGCACCCTTTTACAAACCAGCGGCCGAGAGCCAGGAAATGCAGTACTTGCATGCGCGCCGCCAGGCCCTGGGGGGCTACGTGCCGGCACGCAAGGTTGAACCGGCACCCTTCAAGGCTCCGTCGCGGGCCTTCTTCGAAGAATTTTTCAAAAGTTCCCAGGAGCGCGAACTGGCGACTACTATGGCCTTTGGCAGGGTGCTGACCAAACTTATGCGGGACGAAGAGATCGGCGAACTCATCGTCCCCATCATTCCGGACGAGGCCCGCACTTTTGGCCTGGATGCACTTTTTCGTCCCTTTGGTATTTACTCCCATGTCGGCCAGCTTTACGAACCGGTCGACAAAGACACTCTTTCTTATTACAAGGAAGCAAAAGACGGCCAGATCCTCGAAGAAGGCATTACCGAGGCCGGCTCTATCGCCTCCTTTATCGCCGCGGGCACGGCCTATGCCACCCATGGTGTCAATACCATCCCCTTCTTCATCTACTACTCCATGTTCGGCTTGCAGAGGGTTGGCGATTTGGTCTGGCTGGCCGGCGATATCCGCTGCCGGGGCTTTTTAATCGGAGGGACGGCAGGACGTACCACCCTGAGTGGGGAAGGGCTGCAGCACAACGATGGCAACAGTCATCTGCTCGCCTACCCGGTGCCCAATCTGATGGCTTATGATCCGGCCTTTGGCTATGAATTGGCAGTCATTATTCGCGATGGCATTCGGCGCATGTACGAGGAAGGAGAGGACATTTTTTACTACCTCACGGTAGAAAATGAGACCTACCCCATGCCAGCAATGCCCGAGGGGGTGGAGGAAGGCATTCTCAAGGGCCTGTACAAATTCAAAACCGCCGCTAAGAAAAGGGCAAAGTTGAAAGCCCATCTCTTCGGCAGCGGTGCCATCCTCAACAAAGCGCTGGAAGCCCAGGAAATCTTGCAGAACGACTACAATGTATCAGCAGATGTATGGAGCATTACCAGCTTCAAGGAATTGCACCGCGATGGTCTCGCGGTCGAGCGCTGGAACAGATTGCACCCCGCCGCCCCGCCCCGCCTCTCGTTTATCAGCGAGTGTCTGCGAGACGAGCGCGGCGTTTTTGTGATCGCATCGGACTATGTCAAAGCCCTGCCCGAGTCCATTGCCCGCTGGTTTCCCCGGCCTCCCGTTTCCCTGGGGACGGACGGATTTGGTCGCAGCGAGGGCCGAGAGGCGCTGCGGGATTTTTTTGAGGTTGATGCCCGCTTTATCACTCTGGGAGCTCTGAGCGCCCTGGCGCGGGAGGGGCAAATAGAATACAGCCTAGTCGAGAAGGCCATGCAGGATCTGGACATCGATCCCGATAAGAGCGATCCCCTGCTCGTTTGAGCGGCCGGGGTTGCCCGGGCGCCCATGACATATCAACATCACGTGTTTTAAATTTGTAAAGGACCTGAAATGGCAGTTGAATTTAAACTCCCGGATTTGGGCGAAAATATCGAGGGTGGCGATGTTGTCAAAGTTCTGGTAGGGGTTGGCGAGGAGGTGGATGAAGACCAATCGATAATCGAGTTGGAGACCGACAAGGCCGTGATTGAGGTGCCCTCGTCGGTGCGCGGTACAATTACTGCGCTCCATGTCAAAGAGGGTGATCGCGTCACTGTCGGACAGGATATTCTCACGGTTGCAGGAGGTGCGTCGGAAGTCCCAATTCCAGAGGAAAAACCGGCCCCAGCGCCTGCACCAATATCCGAGGAAAGATCTGCGCCGCTGCCGGTTTCGTCCCCGATGTCCGCCACTCTGGTAGCCGCCGCGCCTTCTATCCGGCGCCTGGCGCGCGAAATTGGCATCGACATCACCCAGGTGGCGGGTTCCGGCCCCGGAGGCCGCATCTCCGAGGACGATGTCAAGGCCCATGCCCGCCAGCTCAACACTGCACGCGAGGCTCCATCTGCAGCTGCACTGGCAGCGCCAAAAGTAGATCTGCCCTTGCCGGATTTTGCCCAGTGGGGCGAGGTCCAGCGCGAGCCTATGAGCAACGTGCGCCGCATAACTGCAGAGCGGCTGAGCTATGCCTGGACCACCATTCCGCACGTTACCCAGTTTGACAAAGCCGATACCACCGACTTGGAGGGCTGGCGCAAACAGTTCGCAAAAAAGGCGGAGGCAGCGGGTGGCAAATTGACTCCTACTGCCATTATTCTCAAGGTAGTGGCTGCAGCGCTGAAAGCGTTCCCGCAGTTTAACGCCAGCATCGATATGGCCGATCGCGAAGTAATTTACAAGAAGTACTGCCACATCGGCGTGGCTGTGGACACCGATCGGGGGTTGCTGGTGCCGGTGGTGCGCGACGTGGATCAAAAAAACATAATCGAGCTGGCCGTGGAACTGGGAGAAATAGCCCAAAAGGCGCGGGATCGCAAACTTGCCCCCGAAGATATGCAGGGCGGCTGTTTTACCATAAGCAACCTGGGTGGCATTGGGGGCACCGGCTTTGCCCCTATTGTCAATCCGCCAGAGGTTGCCATTTTGGGTGTTGCCCGGGGTGCCTACGAACCTGTGTTCAGCGAGGGAGAATTCGTCCCCCGGCTGATCATGCCACTTTCGCTGTCCTACGATCACCGTCTGATCGACGGGGCCGAGGGAGCTCGCTTTCTGCGCTGGATATGCGAGGCGCTGGAAAATCCTTTCCTGCTGGTTTTGGAAGGGTAAATATAAGGCGTGAGATCATGAATAAAACCGAGCTGGCAATTATCGGTGGTGGCCCCGGTGGTTACGTCGGCGCATTCAAGGCAGCCGACCTTGGAATGGATGTTACGCTGATCGACCTGGAGGCAAAGCCGGGCGGCGTCTGCCTCTACCGGGGTTGCATCCCCTCCAAGGCCTTGTTGCACGTGGCCAGGCTTTTGGGCGAGGCCCGTGAAGCCGAGAGCTGGGGCATTAAATTCGCCCCTCCCGAGATCGATTTGGAGCAGTTGAAAGTCTGGAAAGAACGCGTCATCGCCAAGATGACCGGAGGACTGGGTGGCCTGGCCAAAGCGCGCAACGTCCGCCTGGTGCAGGGGCGCGCTCATTTTCTCGATGCCCAAAGCCTGCGCATCGAGAAATCCCAAGGTGGCGAAGAGGAGTTGCGTTTTGAGCATGCGATTCTGGCCACCGGATCGCGCCCCGCTACCATTCCCAGCCTTGCCCTGGACAGTCCCCGGGTGATGGATTCCACCGCTGCGCTGGCGCTCCAGGATATCCCCGCGACCATGCTGGTGATCGGCGGCGGTTATATCGGCCTCGAATTGGGCACGGTCTACGCGGCGCTGGGGACCAGAGTATCGGTGGTGGAAATGACCGCGGGTCTTATTCCTCCTGCCGACCGCGACCTGATAAAGCCGCTGGAGGCCAGCTTGGATAAGCGCTTCGAGCAGGTTTTGCTCAGCACTAAAGTGGCGGGAATAGAGGAGGGCAAAGATGGGGTCGAAGTGCGCTTTGAGTCTGCTGAGGGCAAGGTATCGGAAAGAACATTTGAAAAGGTTCTGGTGGCCGTGGGCCGCAGGCCCAATAGCGAGGATCTCGGCTTGGAAAATACCCGAGTAGTAGTGGACGAAAAAGGTTTCGTGCAGGCGGATGTTCAGCGTCGCACCGCCGAACCGACGATTTTCGCCATCGGCGATATTGCCGGTGAACCTATGCTGGCCCACAAGGCTTCTCACGAAGGTGCCGTTGCTGCCGAAGCTATTGCCGGCCATAAGGTTGCCTTTGAACCCAATGCTATTCCGGCCGTGGTTTTCACCGACCCGGAGATCGCCTGGTGCGGTCTCACCGAATCCGAGGCCGGCCGAGAAAACCGCGCCGTCGAGGTCGTCCGCTTTCCCTGGGCCGCATCCGGACGCGCCACCACCCTGGACCGCAACGATGGTCTCACCAAGCTGGTCATCGATCCGCAAACTGAGCGGGTGCTCGGGGTCGGCATTGTCGGCGTTGGCGCCGGCGAGTTAATTGCCGAGGGAGTACTGGCAGTGGAAATGGCCGCCCTGGCCGAGGATTTAAAGTTGAGCATTCATCCCCATCCCACCCTTTCGGAGACCGTCATGGAAGCTGCCGAGATGTTCTTTGGCACCAGTGCCCATCTCTATGCTCCCAGGAAAGGTTGAAGGCCCCTTCAGTTTCTGAAGTCGGGTTCGATTTAAGCTATACTACCGCCACTCGTGTTTTGGATAGCGGCGCTTCAGTTCCCTTTTTACCTCCGGATAAGTGTGCTCCCAGAATCCAGCCAGATCGTCGGTGATCTGCACCGGCCGGAAGTTCGGCCCGAGGATTTCCAGCAGTAGCTTCTGGCGGCCCCGGGCGATGGTGGGAGTGTGCTGCAAATCGTAGAGTTCCTGGATCTTGGCTCGTCCCCGCGGCGGCGCATTGTCGAAGTATTCGATCTGTAGGCGCACGCCCGATGGCAGGCGCAATTGCGAGGGGGCCATTTTTTCGACGAATTGCCGATCCGGCCAGGAAAGTGCGTTCTGCACGTGCGGCAGACAGGGGCGGGTGCGAATATGGCTGAGGCGGGTAGCACCGGCAACTATTTCGAGGAGGATGACGCGCTTTTCCTCTTCGTCATAGCAGATCAGGCCGCGCTCGGGGAAGAGGCGGGCGATAAGGCGCGTGCGGTAGATCCACTGTGCCACTTCCCCATTCCACTTATCCAGGCTGATATTATTCAGTGCGATCTGTTCGACCAGGATTTCTTCGGCTGCGAGGGCGTCGATTTCGGCGAGGGGTTGACGGCGATAGACCAGGTCGTCGTAGGCGTGCAGCCGGTGCTGTTCGACCGCGTTGGTGGCGGAGTTCCAGGTTGTTTCGTCGCTTATCTTGATGCGGTCGGGGTGCATCTCTTCGAGCCAGGAGGTTTCTATGCCGCTGGCCAGGGCCAGGGCGGTACGCACGGCGCTGTTGCCGCGGGCCTCGAGCTCGCGCACTTCCAGGGCAACTAGAGCCAGGCTGCTACAGGCGGCACTGTGGCGGTCGAGTTCAACGCGGCGCTGGCCGGCCATGGCACAGTGGAGGGTGGCGATGTCGCGACGCAGGGCGACGCGATCGAAAAAGGCCACCAGCAGGCATTTGACCAGATCCCTGCTACTTCCGGTTTCTGTGGTCTTGAGCCCGGCGCGCCGGGCCGCATCTAGATAGAGGCGGACACTATTTTCGACCTGGCGGCAGTTGTTGGCGTGGATGCCTGCCGCGGCGCAGGCGCTGGGTTCGAAGTCGTGCTTCCGGGCGTGCTGGTAGGCGCGTTCGCGCACCACCAGATCCGAGGGGATATCGCCTTCGGGCGCTTGGGTATAGCGTCCTTGTAGCGGATAGGTGAGGACATCGCGCTCGCCGATGAGGGCGGCCCAGATAGCAGCCCGTTTGAGACAGTGGTATTGGGCTGCGGCGATTAGCAAACGCGACAGGCGGGGGTGCAAAGGCAGGCGTGCCATCTGCGCGCCCAGAGCGGTGAGACCACCTGCCGCATCCAGGGCGCCCAAACCTTTGAGCAGGTGATGGGCGCGGTCCAGAGCTTCGTCTTCCGGCTTTTCCACCCAGGGGAAAAGCCGGAGTTCGGCGATGCCGAGAGCCTTGAGCTGGAGCAGGGCATCAGCCAGGTCGAGACGGCGAATTTCGGGGCTATCGTGAGCCGGCCGAATCTCCTGTTCTGAGCGCTCCCAGAGACGGGTACAGGTGCCGGGTGCAGTGCGGCCAGCGCGGCCGGCGCGTTGTTC
>CAXFTV010000604.1:0-4087 GCA_964005845.1 uncultured bacterium | reverse complement strand
GCGGCGGCGGCGGCGGGGTATTTGCGGCAGGGGCCGCCGCAACCATTTTTCCTGGACGTGGGCTTTTTCGAGACCCATCGCGACTTTCCCGAACCTGGAGCAGGTGAAGATCCGCGCCATGCCCGGCCGCCTCAGCCGCTGCCCGATACGAAGCGGACCCGGGAGGATATGGCAGCTTATCAAGCCAGCGCCCGGCAACTGGATCAGGGCATTGGTAGCGTGCTCGAGGCTTTGCAGCAGAGCGGCCGGGCGGAAGACACGCTGGTGGTTTGTACCACGGACCATGGCATTGCCTTCCCGGGCATGAAGTGCAATCTAAGCGATCATGGACTGGGGGTCATGTTGATTATTCGCGGTCCGGGTGGTTTTTCGGGGGGGCGAGTATGTGATGCACTGGTTTCCCACATCGATCTTTTCCCGACGCTTTGCAACCTGGGCGGGCTGCAAAAGCCGCCCTGGTTGCAAGGGCGCTCCATCCTGCCCCTGGTGCGGGGTGAAGCAGAAAAGATCAACGAGGAAGTATACGGCGAGGTCAGCTATCACGCGGCCTACGAGCCGCAGCGGGCGGTGCGCACCAAACGCTGGAAATACATCCGCCGCTTTGGGGATCGCACGCTGCCGGTGCTGTCCAATTGCGACGATGGACCCAGCAAGGAGGAGTGGCTGGCCGCGGGCTGGGGGGGACGACCGGTGCCACAGGAACAACTCTACGACCTGGTTTTCGATCCGCTCGAGGGCGGCAATCGGGCTTTGGATCCGGCGGCCGAGCCGGTGCTGGATGAAATGCGGAGCCGCCTGCAGCGCTGGATGCGGGCTACCGGCGATCCCCTTTTGCAGGGACCGGTGCCCGCTCCCACAGGGGCTCAGATCAACGACCCGGACGATTTATCGCCGCGCGCAAAGGTCCGGGTCGTCACCTGAGGAATCAGCCTTCCTCGACGACCTTGCGGAGTTCTTCGCCGTTGTCTTTCCACCACTGGAAGAGGATGGTCACATCGGTGCCGATGCAGAAGTGTCGCACGCCCAGATCGAGGTAGTATTTGGCCTGGTCCGGGGAATTGATCTCGGCGCGCGGCTGGACGCCTGCCTTCAGGGCGCTGTCGATGACCCGGCGCTCGACTTCTCTAATTTCCGCGGAACCGCCCTGGCCGGCTTTGCCGACGCTCATCGAGTAGTCGGAGGGGCCCCACTGTATCATATCGAGTCCCTCCACGGCCAGCACTTCGTCCAGCTGTTCGACCGCCTGGCGCTTCTCGATCATCACCATCACCACCACATCTCTAAGGGCCTGGACGTATTCGGCACCGCCGCCGTATCCCATATAGGTGAAACGCCGGGTGGCCACACCGTGGGTGCCGCCGTCCTCGGGCGTTTCGGCGCGCACGATGCGGACGCATTCGCGCACGTCCTCGGGCGAACGCGAATCGGCGAACAGGACGCTTTGGAAACCCGAGCCGATAGCGCGTTGGGCGATGAAACCGCGGGGTTCCTGATCCACTTTGATCATCGCGTCCATATCGTAGAGTTCGACGGCGCGGCAAAAATCGTCGAGGGCATATAGATCAAAGGGGCCGTATTCGGCGACGAATTCGACGTAATCGTAAACTCGGGTGTGTCCGAGAACTTCGGCGATGGATGGCCAGGTGGTATGGACGTGGGTGGAAATTGAAGGTTTGCCTTCGTTGAGTAGTCTGCGAAGCTTGTTGGGTCTCATGATATCTCCTCGAAGAGGGTGATTTTTTTTGGTGCCGGGAAAGGTAAAACCACGGGCGTCGATTTGTCAACTATACTGTCCGCCGCCGAGCGGCGGCGAAGGGGGTGGGCCAGCGGCATCAAAGTGGCTAACAGGGAGGGGTGCCGCGGCCCAGCAGCGGTCCAGGAGGGATAGATGGGGCCGACCCCGTGGTTGCTGTGCCAGCGCCCTTAGTAGTGGCCTCCTTCGGGGGCGGTCTAAGTTTGGAGCGCAGTCAGATTTTGGCTTCGGTATGGATGGATTTCGGGCCGGCTTGGAAGCGGAGTTAGGGCAGAGAAATGGGCTGGCGCGGTTGCAGGTCTTGGGCGCCAGCCCATTTCTCAATTCTCGAAACAGTCGCCTAACGTTTCGAGAAATTCGTCAACTTCGACCAGGCGGTGGCTTTCGACATAGGGCAATTCATCGCCCGGCGGCGAGGGTCTGGAGAGAGTTTCGGCCCCGGGCAATTGTTCAATACTGGTTCGCACCAGGTCCTCTACCTGCTGGGAGGCGTGAATCTCTACATTGGGCACGGCCGGAGCGTAGTAATAGACGGCTTTGAGGCGGGCCTTGAGGAAGCGGCGGACGTTGTTGGGGAGTTTGGGTTCAGCGGCTGCTGGTTTGAAATTCTCGGGCCAGAACAGGCGATTGATCTGAAAGGAAAAGACTTTATTAAGCATTTCGGAAGCACTTTGGGGAACTGTGATCCACTGGGTTTCGGGCCAGACATCAAGGTTGCTCCAGGGGCCCCCAAGAGCACTTCCCGCCAGCGGGCGGGGCCCTTCGTAGGTGGCCACCCCCTCGGGAGTTGTAGCGATAAAGGCAAAGTGGCTGGGATAGTCGAAGAACTCGGAGCCGCGGCCCCTCAAGACATCGTAAAATGCCGTAGTCAGGGCGAGCAGGGCAAAACCGGTGTGCAGCACGCCATCCTCCAGATGGGGACAGACTACGGCCAGGCGGTCGCGTTCGTGGTAATCGGGGCAGAGGGTGGCAAAATCCACCTTGAGGTGTTGGTCTGTGGTCGGCTGCCAGAGTTGGAAATCCTTTGCCCTGAGCATAGTGCTGGTGTGCATTAGTTTGTCCTTTGAACTGGTGTTAAAGATTTATCAGCGCTGGCGGATGAATTTCTGCAGACGGCAGTCGGTTTGCACTTCGCTGACGTAGAGATCGCCCTGCGAGTCGGCCCAGATACCGTGTGGACAACCCAGGAATTCACCGGGTTCATCCACTCTTTCACCCCTGCCCCACTGGGTCAGACGCTCGCCTTCCAAAGTGAGAATGCTGACGCGCTGATCGAGTTCGGCTACGTACACGATATCGTCTTCGTCGATGAAGATGGTGTCTGGCTGGTTGAAGCCGGTCCACTCCATCAGGTAGTTGCCCGCGGGATCAAAAAATTGGATGCGATTGTTGGAGCGATCGGCCACCAGGACGCGGTCGTGGCGGTCGACGCGCACGCAGTGGGGCAGGTCGAACTCGCCGGGCCCCCGACCTGGAGTGCCCCACGACTTGATCCATGCGCCCGCGGCGCTATACTTGTGAATGCGGTTATTGCCGTAGCCATCAGAAATGTAGAGATCGCCCCTGGAATCGAGCGCGAGATCGGTGGGCAAGTTGAAGGGCTGCCCCTCTGCTCCGGCCTGGCCCGGGGTGCCCAGAGTCATTAGCAACTGGCCCTCGGTATTGAATTTGCGCATACAATGGGTTTCGCGTTCGACACAGTAAATATTGTCCCGGGCATCGATGAAAATTCCATGGGCATCCTGGAGTACCTCTGCACCCCAGGAGAACAGGAAATTGCCCTTCCGGTCAAAGACGACCATGGGCTCATCGCTGCGGCTGTAGACGTAGATTCTATCCTGTGAATCTACCGCTACTGCTGGAATCCAGCCCAGGCTCAAATCGGCTGGCAGGGTGAGCCAATCCTTCTGGACCTGGTAGGTAAAGCCATTGCTGCCGACTATCATTATTTGCTCCGATCTCATTGTTGAGAAGTTGGGCTTAAAGGCCATTCCTAATGATTATGATAAATAATGGGGGCGGGGGGAGCAAACTCCCTTTGCCGTCCTTTTGGTAGAAATTGGAGCGGTGAGAACAGGGGAAAGTTTTCGCCACCCCTGGCCAATGATTGTTGCAAGGCTTAAAAGGGTTATTATTTTTGGGCGGCCGCTAGCTGCGCCATTTCGCTCTATCGACGAGGTAGAGATAGCTAAATCAGGCAGTAGCCGATTTGCTAGGCGGCGCGAATTGGAGGAGGTTTCCACTTTTGCTCAGGAGGTCGGATCGATGCAGCGTTTGAAGTTGTCTATAGATGGCCGCTCTAGCGCCCTGCTACCGGGGCCGCGGCTCGAGGGG
>CAXFTV010000603.1:0-2362 GCA_964005845.1 uncultured bacterium | reverse complement strand
CCGCCGCTTGGCCGTCTTGTTGGCCCGACTGCTGTGGAGGATCAGGCCGTGATGAAAGCTGCAATCGCCCGCCTCGAGTTCTAGCGGCTGCTCCTGCGGCAAACGTCCTTCCAGGGCCATCTGTTCGTACGCCTGCCACTTTGCCCGCTCGATATAGCCGAATCGATGCGTGCCGGGGAGCATCCACAAGCAACCGTTGGCGATGGTCGCCTCGGTCAGGGCCGCCCAACAGGTCACCATCTCGGGCGGGTCGATGTAAAAACCCAGGGGTGCATCCTGGTGGTAGGCCTGGCGCGAACCGATCCGGGGCGGTTTCATGAAAAGCTGGTCCTGGTAGAGTTTGAGGTCCGGACCCAGCAGGGCCTCGATCACGTCCAGCACCTTCTGGTTGCGGGCGTGGGCCTCAAAGACTTCGTCAATGAAGGCGATGTGGCTCATCTTGCGCAGCGAGTCGGCATAGGTGGCCGCCTTGCCCTCGGCTACCTCGGGCTCCACCTGAAGGCGCTGCGACGGCACGTGGTCGGCCTGGCCGCTGGCCACCCACTCGGCGCGCTCCAGCAGCGTGGCCACTTCGCCGGCGTCGAGCAATCCTTTTAGGACCAGGAAGCCGTCGGCGCGGAATCGTTCGATCTTTTCCTCGGATAATTTCACCTTGTACATCCCCATTAGATACATTGCTGGGAGTCGGGCAAATACTTACTTTGGGAAACAACTTTGCTATAAACATAAGCCCTTTCTGCACCGCACGCAGGTTCTTTTCGTCGCCAAGGAGAAACCATGAAAAACTATAGAGTAGCCATTCTGGGGTGCCGGGGTCGAGGCCGGGCCGCGGCACTGGCCTATCACGCCCATCCGCGCACCGAAGTGGTGGCCCTGTGCGATCTCGTGAGCGAGCGGCTGGAGACACTGGGTGAAGAAATCGGCGTAGATGCACGCTTTGGCGACCTGGACGAGATGATCCGGCAGACTCAACCCGATATCGTCGCCATTCCCACGGGCACCGAATTCCATTACGAGCTGGCCCTGCGGGTGCTGGGGCACGGCGTTCATATCGATATAGAAAAACCCATCTGTACCAATCTGGAAGAAGCCGACGAGGTGGTGGCACTGGCAGCACAAAAAGGGGTCCGCATTGCCGTACACCACCAGGGCCGTCTCGCCCCTCACCTGCAGGCCGCGCACCGGGCTTTTGCAGAAGGGCGCATTGGCAAACTGCTCTACATGTACACCCGCGATAAGGGCTATTACGGCGGTCTAGGGATCATGAATATCGCCACCCACAAGGTCAATATGATGCTCAAATTCGGCGGTCCCTGTCGCAGCGTCTCGGCCGTGGCCCTGACGGATGGGCACCTCATCACGCCCGACGACGTCGTGCAATCGCCTCTGGGCATGGGCACTATTGCCGGCGAGTACATCACCGCGACCCTGCACTTCGACGACAATCTGACCGCTGGACTCCTGCAGCACCGGCTGCCCGGCAGCACCGATACCACCGCCTCGGTGATCGAATTCTACGGCACCGAGGGACGACTGCTCTACCGGGGCGGCAACTCCTGGTGGCTACCGCAGCCCCACTTTCTGCCCGACGGGCAACACGATGCCTGGGAGCCGCTGGAGCCGATCTGCCCCGAACACTACGATCCGGACAGCACCGCCGCAGTCGACGACTACTGCTACGTGGAAGACTACGTCCAGGCCTTGGATACGGGCCGCGAACACGAGTGCAGTGGGACGGTGGGCTTGCACGTACTGGAGGTCCTGATGGGAATTTTCGAAGCAGGCGCGTACGGCCGCCGGGTAGAGTTGCCGCAGGCGGACCGACAACACCCGCTGTTGCGCTGGCGCGCCGAGCAGGGCCTGGATGCTCCGGCACCGGTGGCGCGCGATCATGTCCAGTGGCTCAAGAACGAAGACCAGCGCCTGGGACGGAGTCAGGCGGCAACAAAGTGAATAACTTTGACGCCGCCGCGCCACGGCAAGCTCAGCCGGAGCGGGCGCCGTTTTATCCAGGACGCGAGTGAACCGGCGGATCCCGCAAGGACGCGCCAGCGCAAATAAAAATGCGCCAAGGCGCCATTACCCCGTTTCGACTTCCATCCGCCGGCCACTCCGACTGGACTCGTAGGCCGCATCGATTATGCGGGCTACCTGGAGCGCATCGCGGCCACTGGCGGGCGCCTCTTTCCCCTCCTGGGCGGCGCCGATAAAAGCACGCATAAAGGTCTCGCCGGCAACCCCGCCGTAAGCGGGCGAATCGGCCAGCTCAAAATCAAACTCGCGCCGGGGTGCACCCGCCCAGGCCGGATGGGTGGTTTCTACCGAAAGGTGGCTGGCCTTGCCCGCACTGGACCAGTACATG
>CAXFTV010000602.1:0-22002 GCA_964005845.1 uncultured bacterium | reverse complement strand
GGTCGTGGCCCGTGAACTCACCAAGCTCCACGAAGAATTCCGACGAGGAACCCTGGACGAGGGGGTTGCCTGGGCTGCCGAGCCGCCGGCCGAATCGCCCTCCACCAGGAAAATCTCGGTCTGGTCCGGATCGCGCAGGGAGCAATCGGCCAGCTTACCGGGCAGGGAGGCCCCATCCAGAACCCCCTTGCGGCGGGTCAGCTCCCGCGCCTTGCGGGCGGCCTCGCGGGCACGGCCGGCTTCGACGATCTTTTCGACGACGCGACGCGCCACATCCGGATTCTCCTCCAGGTACTCGGCCAACGCCTCGCTGGTGAGAGATTCCACCAGGCCTCTCACATCGCTGTTCCCCAACTTGCCTTTGGTCTGTCCTTCGAACTGAGGTTCTGGGACCTTTACGCTGACCACCGCGGATATGCCCTCACGGGTATCCTCGCCGGCGATTGTGAATTTGATGTCTTTGACCAGATTGTTGCGGGCGGCATAGGCATTAATGGTTCGGGTCAGGGCCGTCCTGAAGCCCACCAGGTGGGTGCCACCCTCCGTCGTCTTGATATTATTGGCATAGGTAAATAGGGTTTCCTGGTAGCCGTCGTTGTACTGCAGGGCTATCTCCACACCAACACCTTCGCGTTCACCCTGCAGGTAGATCGGCTCCGGATGCAGGGTATTGCGTCCTTCGTTCAGGAAGCGCACAAATTCCACCAGACCCCCTTCAAACAGGAAGCTCTCCGCCTGGCCGCTGCGCTCATCAACTACCCGTATTTCCATGCCTTTGTTCAGGAAGGCCAGTTCGCGCAGGCGGTGGGAAATGGACTCGTAGTTAAAATCTACCGTCTCGAAAATTTGCGCATCCGGCTTGAACTGGATGAGCGTGCCGGTTTTTTCAGTGCTGCCAATTACCTCCAGGTCTGTCCGCGGCACGCCGCGTTCGTAGCGCTGCCGGTGTATCTTACCACCCTGGCAAACTTCGGCCACGCACCATTCGGAAAGCGCATTCACCACTGAGGATCCCACTCCGTGCAGTCCACCGGAAACTTGATAGGCTTTTTTGTCGAACTTGCCCCCCGCATGCAGCATGGTCATTACCACCTCAACACCCGACTTCTGCTCGCCCTCATGCCGTCCTACTGGAATACCGCGGCCGTCGTCCTCAATGCGCACACTGCCGTCTTCCAGAATTGCCACCTCAGCCCGCGTGCAATAACCCGCCATGGCTTCGTCAACGCTGTTGTTGACAATTTCCTTGATCAATTCGTGCAGGCCATTTTCACCCGTGTCGCCGATGTACATGGCCGGACGCTTGCGCACGCCCTCGAGGCCCTTCAGGACCTGAATGGCCTCCGTGGTGTAACCCGTTTCTTCCGCCAGGCTTTCCGTAAGGGCTTCCTGTTCTTCGGCGTACCCCCGTACAGATTCCGACATTGGTTTTATTCCTCCGTGCTAAATTCTAGCGCTGGTTCCGCAAAATCAATTCCTTGATGGTTTTCTTTCCCGTCAGCTGGTTGATCTTGTCGACGATTTCTTTTTTCATAAAACTCAACTGCGTGCGCCAAACCGCTGAAGGTACGGCTATCTCCATGCGCCCGTTGTGCACTTTCAACGGCCGACTCTGAGCCGCCAGCGTTGGTCCTACGGCATCCTCCCATACCTGCCGTGCCCGGTACTCCCCCAGCTTTTGTTTGAGCCCCAGATCAGCGACTAGGGCCTCGAGCAACCCCCCGAGCTGTTCGGCTTGCTCCTCAGTCGGGGAGACTGATTTTTTCGAATCTTCCCGGGGTCGGTTCTCCCAGTTCTCGGGGTGAAGTAAGGAGGACCTGGTCGAATTCATTTATCAACTCCAATAAAGTGTAACCGCGCCGTTCGTCCAGTTCAGATAGCACGTCGTCGAGCAGCAGGACCGGCTGCGCTGCATTTTGTTTTTCTAGAAACCGGACCTCAGCCATCTTCCAGGCAATCAGAATCGTCTTGAGCTGGCCCTCCGAAGCAAAAGCATCGGCGGGCTGGCCGTTCAGGAAAAAAGCGAGATCGTCCCGATGAGGTCCGCATAGGGTATGTCCCTGCCGTTGTTCCTGGACCTTCCTAGTTTCCAATTCGGCCAGCAACTCAACACGCAAGTCCTCCTCAGTTCTGCACTTAGGTCCTTTATAGCTAATCGAAGCTTCTTCTACCTGCGGAGAAAAACGGCCGTAATATTCCACAAAAGGACCCGATAGCTCCCGCAGGGCTTCCAGGCGACAAAAGCGGATTTTTGCTCCCAGTTGAGCTAGTTGTGTATCCCAGGCCTGCATTAGACCCCGATCCGGGACCTGTCGCGCTCTTTTACTGGTGCGCAAAAGATGGTTTCTCTGTGCCGATACTCTTCTATAGCGCTGCAAGTCGCGCAGGTAGGGCGCACTGGACTGGGAAATGAGAATGTCAAGGACGCGTCGGCGCTGAGCCGGAAAGCGCAACACCAGAGATACATCTTCGGGGGAGAAGTGAACCGTTCTGAAAATTCCCAGCACATCCGATACGCGGTTCAGGGGGGTTTCGTTGCAAAAAGCCTTCTTGCCCTTTTCCTGCGCATAAAAAATTCTTAGATGGCAGTCGCGCCGACCGTCGTTGCACAGCGCCCGGATATCGAAGTGCTGTCCTCCGTGCGGCACGACCTGCTGATCTTTGGCCCCGCGTACAGATTTGCCAATGGAAAGATAGGATATTGCCTCCAGAATATTGCTCTTACCATGGCCGTTCCTTCCCACTATCAAGACGCGGTCTGCCCCGAGTGAGAGGTGGTATTTATCAAAATTGCGAAAGGGTTGCAGAGTTATCGCGCGAATCCTCACCAGCTCCGCTTACCTCAGCCACTCGGCCGCAATGGCATTAATAAGCAGAAGTAATCTTCCCCTTCTTCCTGCTCCGCTGGACGCAGCAAAGTAGCCGTAACCGAGTTGTTCAAATCGAAGAACACCTCCCGCGAGTCCATCTTGCGCAGAATTTCCATCAAGTAAAGGGCGTTATAACCAATCTCCATTTCCTCTTGATCATACAGGACCGGAACGACCTCGTGAGCTTCGCCACCAATCTCCTGGCTGGCGGCCGAAAGTTTCAGGCTGCTGCCATCGAGGGTCAGGCGCACCTGGTGGGTATAGGAACTGGAAAGAATAGATACCCGGCGCACGGCGGGCAGGAGATACTCGTTGGACATTTGCAGCCTTTTGTCGTTTTGCTCCGGTATGACCTGAACAAAGTCCACATAAGGTCCCTCGATAAGGCGCGCTAGCAGATGGGTTTCTCCCAGATCAAAAAACACCTGGCTTTCGCCCACGGCGAGCTTCGCAGGTTCTTCCTGTCCCCCCAGCAGTTTGACCAGATGACTGCATGCTTGGGGGGGCATAATTACTTCGGCCGAACCCCCGTCTTCCACCTGCTCCGATAGATCGACTTTCTTATAGAAGCGCGCCAGACGGCTGCCATCTGTTGCAACCATTTCCACGCCTTCGCCATCCAGGCGCCAGAGGACGCCATTTAATACGGGACGCGTTTCGTCCCGCGAGACGGCAAACCCCGTCTTATTGATCATCTTGCTCAACAACTGCGCATCCAGTGCAATAGAAAATCCATTCAGCGAGGTCGGCATAACGGGAAACTCGTCCACCGGCATACCGGGGAGGGAGTAGGTTCCCTCGCTACCTTCAATGGCATCTGGTTTGCCGCTCATCAGCAGGAGTTCGTCGCGAACTTCAATATTTAGTTCCGACTCGGGCCATTCGCGCGCAATTTCAGCAAAGGTTCGGGCGGGTACGGTTACTTTTCCCGGTTGCTGTACTGAAGCTGGAATATCTGTTCGTATAGAGAGATCGAGATTGGTGGCCGCCAGGGACAAACGGCCAGCTTCGGCGCTGAGAAGTAGATTGGCGAGCACCGGCATCGCGGGCTTGGATGGTACTATATCAAGGACTGTGTCTATGCCACGCCATAATTCATTGCGCTCAATGGTTAGTCTCATAGTCTCGAGTGATTAAATATAGGTTTATATAATATATAGATATGAATCTATGTTTTTCTGGCCGTTTTGTCAAGCCTGCAGCGCTTCTTGAAAAGGCCCGCAGGCGCACCTGCATATAACAATTCAAAATATTGATTTTATTAAATTTAATAATATAAGTTATATTTTATAGGCGCTGCTGGCGCAATCTAATGAGCATCGGTCTTTCAGCTCTATAACCTACTAAAATGTTCAGGTGTGTATGTTTTTTGGAATTTAGTGTGTATGTTTTTATAGATTCTATCCACAGACCTTCTATCTCTTTACTTAGATTGATTTGATTGGTTTTATTAAAGGAGTTCTAGTAGGGGGTGTGGATGTGTGGATAACCTATGAAAATAGGCCCGCTGAATAACATAGTGAACATATTTATGAACAATATGTTAAGTACTATGAGTAGGGGTGTGCATAGAGGGCTTAGAGAAGTGTGGATAAATAAGTGGATAGCCGCTCGGTTCCCACAGTTTGAAAAAATGGGTAAGGAAAATTTACCGGGCAATAACATATCCACATGAGGTGTGAATGTTTGTGTGGATATTAGTGTGGATAAAGAGTTTTATCTGAATGCCATAATGGCATGCGTCATTAAAGTGCTGCAGTATAACAGTATAGGGGAAATTTTAGGATGGGGAGTGTCTTTGATGAATGGATTCGAGAAGAGTTTCTATTTCCTTTGCATACGCGGGGTCGCTTTTTGACTTTTTTTCTACCGTCTGAATCGCGTGAATTACTGTGCTGTGATCCCTGTTTCCAAAGTGAAGGCCGATTTTTTTCAAAGGGTTCTGGGTAAGCTGTTTGGCCAGATACATGGAAATCTGACGTGCGGCGACAACTTCTTTTTTGCGGGTCTTGCCAATTAACAAATTTACCGTTAAGCCAAAGTGCTCGGCCACTTGTTGTTGAATTGCTTCAATACTCAACTGTGAGTTCTGAGAAGGGATTCGCTCCTGAACGATTTGGCGGGCAGATTCCACATTTAATTCCAACCTGTTTACCGAACAAAAAGCCATCAGATGGGTCAGGGCACCCTCGAGCTCCCGGATATTTGAATTGATTAAATTTCCCAGAAAAGTCGCGACATCTTCAGGTAGATGAATTCCACTTATTTCCGCTTTCTGCCTTAGAATTGCTATGCGAGTTTCGAGATCTGGTGGGCCGATTCGCGTCACCAGCCCCCATTGGAAGCGCGAGATCAGCCTTTCCTCCATTCCTTCTAACTGGTCTGGTGGACTATCGCAGGTCATGGCGATCAATTTGCCATCCTGGTGCAGTGCGTTAAAGGTGTGAAAGAACTCGGTTTGAGTATGCTCTCCTTGGATAAAGAACTGAATATCGTCTACCAGCAGGATATCAGCACTGCGGTACCTGCGGCGAAATTCGCCCTGGGTGCGCGTTCCAATGGCCTCGATAAAGTCGCTCAGAAACTTCTCGGATGGCACGTAGGTCACCTTTTTGGCCGTCCCCTGGGACAGGGCGTAATGGCCGATGGCTTGTAGTAAATGGGTTTTGCCAAGACCGACGCCGCCATATATTACGAGAGGATTGAATTGGGTCTGACCCGGAGATCTCGCCACGTCTCTGGCTGCTGCGTGGGCAAACCGACTGCCTTCGCCGACCACAAAGGTTTCAAAGGTATAACTTGTATTCAAGGACGAAAAGGGCAGGCTAGTTGGGGAATCTTCGACTTTTTCGGAGCTTTCTGCCGGGTTTATTTCTTCTGGGCGAGCATTTTCTGTCACCGAAGTATGCGTCGTCTTCGTCTCGCCGGGTGGCCTGTAAGAGGGCGAGGCGGTTTCTGGTTTAGACGAAGCCCGCGGCTGAGGGGACTCCCTGTCGGCCACAATAAACGTTATCTGGGGAGCCAGAGCAACAACTTCCTGGACGGCCTTTTGAATCGTGCCCAGGTAATTGGTCTCGACGTAATCAGCAATAAACGAGGTAGGTACCTCGAGCACGAGAGTTTCGGCATCAAAGCGCCGTGCTCTGGTGGGGCGGAACCAGGTATTAAAGCTAATTGGTCGAACCCGCTGCTCAATGCTCAGCAGACATTGGGTCCAAAGTTCGTGGGGATCCTGTGACATTTAAACGATATTCTTCTTCTGGATGGGGAGCAGTAAGCTATTAAATGTGGGCTTTTCCGTCAAGGGCTTTTATTCCCTCAACCGAAATATTTTCCCAGGTCGGGCCGTGCTTGAAATGAATTGACATTCTACTCAATTCTACTATATTTAAAAGTTTCAACGAGTTATTTATATTGGCCCATCACTTTGGAATGATCCCCAATTAAATAAGGGAAATATTTTCGTGAAGCGCACTTATCAGCCCAGCAACAGGAAACGCCACAATAAACACGGCTTCCGCAAACGCATGGCCACTCCTTCTGGACGGGCCATTCTCAACAGGCGCCGCCGGCGAGGTCGCAAGCGTCTCTCAGTCTGAATTATCCACGCCATTTTCTTCCCGGCCTGTTTTTGTTATTTATTATCTTGAGCTGGATAAAAGGTCATTGTCTGTGGATTCGTCGGCAGGAGGGTTCGGGTATAGTTTTGGCAGTACGTCGGAAACTGGGCACCGCTGTCGTGCGCAACCGCCTGAAGCGCCGTCTGCGTAGCATATGCAGAGATCTCGACCCACTTCCCGACAGTCTAGTCTTATTTCCCCAAAACCCTGCACCATTCGTGTCCTTCAGTCAGCTTCAAGAGGAATTGGAGGAGCTTATTTCCAGGCTTTGAGGATGCGTGACTCCAATGAAGCTAATCTTTATTTTTTTGGTCCATTTCTATCGTCTCTGCATTTCTCCCTTTTTCCTTCCCACTTGCCGTTTTCACCCCACCTGCTCCCAATACGCTCTGGAAGCTTTCCATAAATACGGTTGTATCGGAGGAACTCGCCGTGTTTTGTCCCGGCTTTTGCGCTGCCATCCCTGGGGGGGGGAAGGTTGCGACCCACTTGATTAATCCCGGTGTCTAATGCTGAATCATTTAAAAAAGGTTATGACCCTTCTGCCGAAAGTAGATATTCGGCATGGGGCACCCCTTCTTAGCTAAGGTGTTTTACCTGGCAATTTTCTGGAGATAGGTAGGTTTCCATGGAGGATAAAAAAACACTGCTGGCCTTTCTGCTGATTGGGCTGATACTGCTGGCCATCCCTTATTATTACGAAATTGTTGGCCTTGGACCAAAACCCATCGCTGAAGAAGAAGATATACCAGCCCCGACAGAGGTGGAAAGACCTGCTGCGCCCCTTAGGATAGAAGAACCTGCTGCGCCTGCAACCTCTACTTCTACTCCACCGACTCCTCCATCCGACTCAGTCAGCCCTGCCTCTGTTGGCCAGGGGTTTTCCTCTACCACTACTGCTGCCCCTGTTTTTGTCGCCCGTGAAGTCAAGGTCAATACCCCCTTACAGCAACTCGTTTTTTCAACCGCAGGCGGGGTTCTCACCTCGGCGGAATTGCTGGAATACAAAAAGCTGAGCGGTGAGGTTGTGAATCTCGTTCCCTATGGAGGTAGAGGGCTGGCCCTTTCACTTGTGGGGGGGGGCAAAGAAACGGATCTCTCGCGGGTTGAATTTGTTCCCGACCGCGACGTGATTGAGATAGGCCCGCAGGAAGAGGCTACGCTCAGGATGAGGGCAGAGCTGGGCAATGGCAAAGTGATCGAAAAGGTTTTCCGCTTTTCTGCCGATCGGTATGGGTCGGAGATGGAGCTGAACTATCTGGGCTTTTCGTCTGAACCCCTGCTTTTTCTGGGGTGGGAGAACGGCATTGCCAACACCGAAGAAAAGCCGGGCGGGGATCTGCCAGGAGGCTTCGTCGGCGCCCAGGAAATCCTCTCTCTGGCTTATTTGAACGGGGAGAGACTCACCTCGAACGATCGAGACGACGACGAGCCCATGCTGGCTGAAAAAGGAAAATTGAGATGGGCCGGCGTTGCCAACCAGTATTTTTTCCTCGCCCTTGCACCCCTCGATCCGGGCCACTACAGCCTGGAACTTTACCCTCAAGAGGGGGGGCAGCTCTTTAACTGGGAGGGTTATTCTTTCAGAGTCGGTACCAGGCTCAGTGGTTCGGGAAGCTTTAGAACGCTGGTTTATCCCGGTCCTCTCGACTACGAAGAACTTAAGTCCTATGAGGTCGAACTCGAGCAGGGCATTGACCTGGGCTTTCCCATAATCAAGGATATAAGCAAAATTTTGCTCCTCGTTTTCCTTGCCATCAAAGACATCACCCAACTCAATTATGGCTGGGTACTTATACTTTTTGCCATAGCCATAAAAATTCTGGTTTATCCCCTGACCAAAAAGTCCTACAAGTCCATGGCTAAGATGCAGCAAGTCCAGCCAAAAATAGCGGCATTGCGCGAGAAATACAAAAACGATAACCAGCGCCTCAGTCAAGCTACCATGAAGCTCTATAAAGAAGAGGGGGTAAATCCAATTGGAGGGTGTTTGCCCATGCTTTTGCAAATGCCTATTTTCTTTGCTCTTTACTCGCTTTTCTACAATATAGAGCTCAGGCAAGAACCTTTTACGCTCTGGATTACAGACCTTTCCCGCCCCGATGAAATTATGATAGGGGATTTTGGTCTGCACGTCCTGCCTTTGCTCATGGCCGGGTCCATGCTCATCCAACAAAAAATGACCATGAAAGATCCCAAGCAGGCCTTTCTGGTGTATTTGATGCCGGCTTTTTTGCTCTACATTTTCTGGTCCCTTCCCTCCGGTCTCGTGCTCTACTGGACGGTTTTCAACATACTTCAAATCGCCCAGCAGGTCTATACCAACCGGTCAGAAGTATCTGCGGTAACTCCTAATAGCCCATGATACCCCCCGGGATTATCCCATAGGCTGAAGGTGCATAAATAAAATTTTCTGCCTCTCGGCTTCCACTTTTTGCATTGACTGAACCCGATACCATAGTTGCCATCTCTACCCCTCCCGGCGAGGGAGGGGTGGGTTTGGTGCGTTTAAGTGGTGCCAATGCCCTTTCTATTGGAAGGGCCGTATTCCATTCCTCACCTCCCCTCGGCGACCGCATTCGCCATGTCGAATTCGGCCGTGTCCTTTCCGAAGATGGCTGTGAAATCGACACTGGTCTTGCATGGGTGTTCAAAGCTCCCAGATCCTACACCGGCGAAGATACGGTAGAAATCAGTTGCCACGGTAGTCAGGTTGTTCTGGAAACTCTGGTCCAGGCCGCCATTTCCTTTGGAGCCACTGCGGCAGCTCCCGGAGAATTTACTCGGCGAGCGTTTTGCAATGGGCGCCTGGACTTGCTACAGGCCGAAGCCGTAGTGGACCTGATTCAGTCTGGTAGCCAGGAAGGCCTTTCCTCGGCTTACGGCCATGCAAGCGGCCGGCTCTCTGGACTGGTTCGTGATCTAAAGTCAATAATTATTAAAGCGTTATCTCTTGTTGAAATAGGCCTTGATTTTGTCGATGAAGACATTGATATAGTTGAACGACAGAAGCTACTTGACCCCATTCAGCAAGCGCACGATTTGGTACAGAGTCTTCTTGATACTTTTGAGGGGTCTCGCAGGAGACAAAATGGATTTTTGATTGCCCTGGTGGGACGGCCCAATGTTGGGAAGTCCACCCTCTTTAATGCACTGTTAGGCGAAGAGAGAGCTATAGTTACACCTATCCCCGGCACTACGAGAGACCTGGTAGAAGGAAGCACTGTCTGGGAAGGTGCAACTGTGCGCCTTGTCGACACGGCTGGAATCCGACGAGCCGACGGCCCGGTAGAATCTGAGGGTATTCAACGGGCTCAAAAGGCCGGTAGATCAGCCGATCTGGTATTTGCTGTTTTCGATGCATCTACCGAGTGGCGGGGAGAGGATTGTGAGATCCTGGAGCTCTTCGGGAATACCCCCTGTATTGCCGTCTTCAATAAATCCGATTTGTCTCACAAATCCAAATTACCCGAAGTCGCTGGTTTCCCCCATATCCTCTCTCAAGTTAGTGTTTCTGCACTCACAGGAGAAGGACTCGTCCCCCTGCGGCAGAAAGCCATGGGCGTGATGCCCAAACCTTCGCTGGTTGAGGGTGTGGGCATCACAAGACAAAGACACCAGGACTGTCTTGTTAGGGTGCGGAACCATACCGACGCCGCACTTAAATTATTCCTTGCAGAACAGCTTGACGAATGTCTCGTCGTCGAGTTACGTGAAGCACTCCTCGCCCTTGGCGAAATGTTGGGAGAAGATATCAGCGAAGAAGTTCTCGACCGCATTTTCTCCGACTTCTGTATTGGCAAATGAGTCAGCGGGATTAGGTAGCTCACAAAAGGAAGTTTCACGTGAAACACTTTGCCCCTGACCCGGCAATTCCTAAAGCGGGCGTTCAACTAAGGTCCGGCCCGAATCCCTGGCTAAAGGAGGTGCCCCCCATGTTTCACGTGAAACGCAAAGGTGTTGAGCCATGCTAAGCAAGGAGCAGGGTGAAGGAAAAGGTGGTCTCGTACTGCCCATGAGTTTGGATGCTGACTTTAGTAAGATGGAAGTCATTATAAAAAATATGTGGGAGTGCACTGAAGAAAAGGTTGCTTCGTTGCGCCACTATGCCTGTATCTTGCATAATTGGTCGGGGCAGATGAGTCTGGTTTCACGGAAAGATCGGGACTTGCTGCCCACCAAACATTTCCTGCCGGCTCTGGCAATGGTGCCCTTGTTGAAATCTTTGCCGCATGATAGTATCCTTGATTTTGGCTCGGGGGGAGGGTTGCCGGGAATTCCGCTGAAAATCATGTTGCCGGAGAGCCATTTTATTTTATTGGAAAGCAGGAGGCGAAGAGCTAACTTTCTCAGAGAGGTTGTGCGGAAATTGGGCTTGGAAGGAGTTGAGGTAGTAAATCAGAGATGGGAAGACTGGGAGCCAGCTATAGAAGGGGTGGACCTTATTGTGACAAGGGCGGCGGGGAAGCCTGGAGAAGTTTTCAGACTTGTAAAGCCTTTTTTGCGGCCTTACGGGGCCATGCTAGTTAATCTGGGTCGAAAAAGTGAGGGGAAAAGCAGAGCTGAGCCACCATTACTTTTGACGACAGAGGTGAACTGGGATAGGGGGGGGACTTGGTTGGGATTGCTGGGTTGAGGAGCGGGCACCAGACCAGTTATCCACATGGTTTCAGGGGCAAAATGTGGATAAGTCTCACGAATAAAATAGGGCCGCGGAAAAGGAATTATATGCCCAAAAAACAAGGAGATATTTTATTTTGACAAAAGGGGTGTTTTTCAGGGAGTTTGCAAGATATAAACAAGGTTCGGGGCCGAACTGTTAACAATAAAAAATAACCCTTGCAAGGGGTCGGATTCATACTATATTCTTAGTGACTTGAAGTGGAGCAAAGGGTTGGGAGGGGAGGGCGTTTCACTGTATACGGGGAAAGACGGGTCTTGATACTCTGGGCGCGATTAAAAGATATCATAAATATGGTGTTGCGGCCACTGGCGCGTTTTTTTATACGCATAGGTTTCCGCCCAGATTGGTTAACGCTGGCAGGACTGGTTATGAACCTGATTGCCACGGTGGCTTTTGCAACCGCCAATCTAATGTGGGGTGCCGCAATAATGTTGCTGGCGGGTATTTGCGACATCCTGGATGGCCAGGTGGCAAGGGAAGGTCGGCGGGAAACCAAGTTTGGTGCTTTGTTGGACTCCACTACCGACCGCTATTCCGAAATATTCCTTTATTTTGGCATAGGGGCCTACTTGATTAGCCAGGATGCCTGGCCTGAGAGCGCCGTTCTTTTCTTCGCCCTAACCGGCTCGTTGATGGTTAGTTACGTCAGAGCTCGAGCAGAGGGGTTGGGAGAAGATTGCAAAGTTGGTTTCATGCAACGGCCAGCGCGGATCGTGGTTCTGGCCCTGGGTGGAATTGTTGGCCACGAAGGGCTGGTAGGTGTTTTAATTGTGCTGGCTGTAACGACGAATTACACCGTAATTGAACGCCTTGCCTATATCCGCAAAAAGTTGAAGGCGGGTGCAGAGTCGACCGCCCCTCTTTAGAAGCTAAATCCACCGCACACATTATTTATATACACACTCTTCCCTCAGAATTTCATCACAGGACGGGTTCACTTTGTGCAGAGCTTTGTTCATCGTCTTTGAAGGAATCGATGGTAGCGGAACTACGACCCAGTGCGACTTGCTTGCAAGCTATATCCAGGAAGCTCTCGGCGTTCAGGTCGTCCAGACTAGAGAGCCTGGAGGTACGCCGCTAGCCGAAAAGATCCGGGGCCTGGTCCTGGACCCGAAGGCGGGGGAGATGCACTTTAGCACGGAACTTTTCCTCTACGCGGCTAGTCGCTCCCAGCATGTTGAGGAATTAATCAAACCGGCACTGCGGGCGGGGAGACCGGTGATCTGTGACCGTTTTACCGATTCTACGCTGGCCTATCAGGGTTATGGCCGTGGATTGGATATCACCTATATCACCCAGGTGAACGGCATGGCGGCGGCAGGATGTCTTCCGGACCTGACAATATACCTTGATCTGCCGGTAGAAGTGGCAAGGGAAAGGCGGCGACAAAGGGCGTCGAGGCCTGATCGCTTAGAGGCCGCAGGCGAAGAACTTCAGCGGCGAGTATGCAGGGGCTATAAAGAGATAGCCTGCCAGAAGCCGGGAAAGTCATTGATGCTGGATGCGACGAGGGGCGTAGGGGAATTGGCAGTTGAAGTCCGTGATAAACTCAGTGCCCGGTGGCCCGGGTTTCCCTTCGAAAATCAAAAGTAAAGGTTCATTGCATGAGAAAAACCTGCGCCAACCGATTCTGGGTTTTGTTATTGGCCTGGTTTATGGAGCAACCAGCCCTAAGTCTGGCCAGCCCTGCGGATCCCTATGAAAAGGTAAATAACAGTTGGGAGGAATTCGGGGCAGTGTACTCCCGGATATTGGAAAATTACTACACCGATCTGGACCAGGATCAAATCATGAGGGCGGCGATTGACGGCATGATTGAGGAATTGGACTGGTACAGTCAGTTCTACGATGAGGAGGGATTGCGCCAGCTGCGCCAGGACACAACGGGAAAATTCGCCGGTCTCGGAATTACCGTAGGTATAAAGGAGAATTATCCTGTGGTGATTGCGCCAATTGAAGATACTCCGGCCTTTAACGCAGGTTTGCTGCCGGGAGACCTGATCGTCTCCATAGAGGGAAGGGATACCTTCGGCCTGACCCTGAAGGAGGTTGTGGATATTCTTCGGGGTGAGCCGGGCAGCACTGTGCGGATTGGGGTGTCTCGGAAGGGTAGGCCTTCGGTTTGGGATTTGTCTATCGAACGCAAGATAATAACTATAAAGAGCGTAGCTCTAGTCGAGGAAATCGAACCTGGAATCGGGTATGTGAGTATGCGGCAGACCCGTTTTTCTGAGGATACGGCAGCGGAGGTTGAAGGTGCGCTCGGAGCTTTAAAGGAAAAGAATGTAGATGGGGCGATACTAGATCTTCGGGGCAACCCGGGAGGGTTGCTGAGCCAGGCCATTCAGGTGGCGGATCTATTTCTTCCAAAAGGTGCGCCAATCGTTTCGATTAAGGACAAAGATGGTCGCGGGGAGGGCTTGAAGCGGTCCCAGAAACGGGCTTTCGTGGACGAAATGAAACTGGTCGTTTTGATTGATGCGGGTAGTGCCAGTGCAGCGGAGATCGTAGCTGGTGCCATTCAGGATAACGATCGGGGAGTTGTCCTGGGGGCCACCTCGTTTGGCAAGGGTTCGGTGCAGACAATTTTCGATCTGCACCAGACTAAAGATACGGCATTGAAGCTGACCACGGCACTTTATTATACGCCCAGTGGCCGCAGCATCCACCGCGAGAGTTTTGCCAGCCCGGGTGGGTTGCCATTTAAAGTTCCTTTTGGCCAAATCGAGTTACCAGTAGGGCAGGTCCTCGAGTTGATTCTCAGAGCTCCGGACCTTAGCTGGGCAGATACGGCTTTGCGGGCTCGGTTTGGACTGGAGGAAACTCAGGTTGAAGAAGTGCTTTCAACATCTCTGGGTGAGCTTGCGGGGAGAGCGTCCCGGGGTGAGGAGGGGGAGACTTCTGTCGCCGATAGCCTGAGTGAGGAGCTACGCGAGGATTTTTATACCTTGAAAGAGAGAAAGGTCTACGGCGGCGGAGGCATTACCCCGGATGTTTTCATTGAACCAGACCGGCCTCCCAGTTATATACTCGAACTGGTCCGCGATCGGCTGTTTTTTGATTTTGTAGTGGATTACGTAGCCAGGGATTCCGTCCTGGCCAGTTCGGGCATCGTTCCCGAGGTGGACGACGGCATGCTGCGAGCTTTCGAGGCTTTCTGCCGCGATGCCAAAACCGATCTTAAAGCCCGCAAAACGGGTCAGAAGGAGTTGGATGCAATTAGAAATTTGGCGGTGGAAATGGGTTGGGAGAGCAGTCTGCAGGCCTCTCTAGAGAGCCTGCAGAACGAGATGGTGGCGGAAAGGGCTCGGGGGATCACCGCCAAGTTGGAACCCTACGTAAAGGCCTCGCTCGAGCGAGAATTGGCTCTCAGATTGGTCGGTAGACGAGCAAGCCTGCTCATAGCTCTTAAGGAAGACGCCCAATTGCAGGAGGCGATCCGGCTGCTACTGGATGTTGAGAACTACAGGCAGGTATTGCAGGAGGGGGCTTCCAGAGAAGGCCGCTGAGCAGGAAAAATGAGAATATCCTTGCACCCGGCTGCTAGCTTAGTTTATATTGTATTATTATAAATGAAATTAAACTTAGGCCAATCGTTTTAAATAAAGTTTGACTGATAGTAACGACAAGTTTTTCAAAAAAATTTTTTACCAAAATTTGCACGATCAGGAATTGTGCGCTTATTTGGGCCCTTTTCGGGGATTTTTAGTGTAGTAATACGGCCTGTATCTCGTTATACACCCTTTTATTTAATTTTATTCAGGTGTTTTGCAATCGCGAATATTAAGGTCCAATAGTCCAGCTGTGCAGATGCGGGATCTACCTGATGAAATGCACCGGGAATGCCCGCCGGTAATGGGGGAGAGATTTTTTTTCCTATGGTCTGCTCTCGGTATTGTCCGCGTGCCAGCTGCGTTTGCTGTCCATCTGTTATTTTTCTGGACACAATTGCCCTCGGTTAGATTAGATCGGGGACCCTGGACTGCGGACCGCGGTTTGGGCCTATCGTTGAACCATCTATTAAAATGGTTGGGAAACTGGTTCCGATGGGCAAATGCTGGCGAGCAGAGGTGTTCCACGCACAGCGGAGGACAGAGCGCCAGCGCGAGATATAAAATGCCAGGTCAAGCAGATCCCTCCTCTTTCCTGAAAAGCCTTCCCGAGCCTCTCTCTAAGGTATTCGATACCCCTTAGAAAGTTTCACAGCGCTTTTTTCCTGATCATAGAAATTTTTGGGCCGGTCGCGGTACGTGCGAGTTCATGGGTACCAGCGTTGCGGTGTCTTCATTTTTAGATTGGGAAAATTAACATATGCGTACCGAAATATACATAAACGAAGGAATACACGAATCCCGCATTGCCATAATGGAGGATAATACCCTCGCCGAAATCTGGGTCGAGAGACCGGAAAGCGAACGCATGGTAGGCGATATCTACAAAGGCACAGTAACGGCGGTTCTGCCGAGTCTGCAAGCGGCGTTTGTAGATGTCGGCCTCGAGCGTACCGCTTTTCTCCAGGTTCGCGACATGGTGGTGGCGGAGGACATGGATTCGGCCGAAGGGGGCAACTCTCGCAATGGGCGAAGGCCTCGTAACTACCCACCTATCCAGGATCTCATAAAAAAGGGTGAAGAGGTGCTGGTGCAAATCGCCAAGGAGCCAATTGGCACCAAGGGCGCACGGGTCACCACCCAGTTGTCTATACCCGGACGTTTTGTCGTGCTGGTGCCGGGGGGCGAATGGGTTGGGGTTTCGCGCAAGATCTCCAGCTGGAGCGAACGGCGCCGGTTGCGGGAATTGGTGAACGGGATTCGTCCGAAGAATTACTCGGTGATAGTGCGCACCGAGGGACGCAATAAAACGGAAAAGGACTTCAAGAGGGATCTGAGAGAACTGGTGAAGAACCACGAGCGTTTGGTCCGGGCTAACAAGCGTCTCCGCGGTCCAGCCCTGGTGCACAAGGAACTGGGCATGACTTCCAGCGTTATCCGCGATCTGTTCAACGAGAGCGTAGACCGCTTGGTCGTAGATACCAAAGAGTTGTACAAGGAGATTGTCTCCTATTTGCGCACGGTTTCGCCGGAGTTGCGCACCAGAGTCGAATACTATCGTGACCAGCGTCCGATTTTCGATGCGTTTAAAGTTGAGGAGGCACTGGAAAAAGCCAATAATCGCATGGTGTGGTTGCGCAGAGGGGGATCTCTGGTCGTGGATCACCCTGAGGCTGGTACCTTTATCGATGTCAACTCGGCCCGCTCGGTAAGTTCTAGGGATCAGGAGGAGAGCAATCTGAACACCAATCTGGAGGCTGCCCGCGAGATCGCCCGGTTACTTCGCCTGCGCGATATTGGGGGTATTATCGTAATAGATTTTATTGACATGAACGAGGAAAAGAGCCGGCGGCGGGTTATCGAGCATTTGATTGAAGAGGTGAAAAAGGACAGGGCAAAGATCTCGGTCAGTGCCAAGATAAGCGAATTCGGCCTGGCTGAAATGACGCGGCAGCGGGTGCGCCCGAATCTATTGCACACCCACAGCGAACCATGTCCAACCTGTCAGGGCATGGGCCGGGTAATGGGCCCCGATACAACGGTCACCAAAATTGAGCGCTGGTTGCAGCGTTCCCATGCGGCCAGCGGCGAGCGGCGCTACGTGTTGCGGGTCCATCCGGACGTGGCCCGCTATATGAGTGAAGACCGCGAAGCGAGGCTCAAGTCCATCCGCAAAGCAACAAAAGCGCGGCTGCAACTGGAACTTGATTCTACTCTTTCGCCGCAAGACTACCGCTTTTTTTCTCAGAAGCGCAACCTAGATGTGACTGCTGAGTTCAAGGTTTGACAGATCCGCAGAATAGATTTATTTTCTATTGCTCTATTTTATGAAAATCGGTTATTTGGGAGAATGGTATGCATGCGGTAGTCAAGATAGCTGAAAAGCAGGTGCAGGTGAGTAAGGGGCTACGTCTCAAAGTGCCTAAACTGGACCTTGCAGAAGGAGACACGCACCGGTTCACGGATGTGCTTCTGGTCTCTGAGGATGGCCAAACCCACATTGGTAATCCGCTCGTTTCCGGGGCTGCGGTCGAAGCCACGGTGCTTGGACACGGACGCGGCGAAAAGGTGATTGTCTTCAAAATGAAACGGCGCAAGTCGTACCGGCGGCGCAACGGTCACCGCCAGGATTACACCGAAATCGAGGTAGGGGATATTCAGCTGGGCGCCCCGTCCGCGGCGGAACCGGAGACCCCTGAGGAGGAGTAAAGTAAAAAATGGCACATAAAAAAGGTGTTGGCAGTTCGAGAAATGGTCGCGATAGTCGGTCCCAACGACTGGGCGTCAAGCGCTTTGGCGGGGAGAAGGTCACCGCTGGAACCATTCTGGTGCGGCAGCGGGGCACTCGGATCCATCCGGGTACGAATGTCAGGAAGGGGGGCGACGATACGCTATTTTCACTGATTGAAGGAGCTGTCAAGTACGAGAACTGGGGCAAGGATCGCAAGCGCGTGAGTGTGTACGAAATCTGAAAAGCTGTTTTTTCTACTTGAAATGCAAACAACGGTCGTCGTTTTTACCAAGCCCGGCGGCCGTTTTTTTGTGTCCTTGGGTATCTTTGGCTCTCGGGCCACTTATAAAGAGGAAAAAGCCTTTGACGAGAAGATGGGGAGGGATTATCTTTAAATTCTGCACTGCGCTAGGTGGGCCATGCTTAAGAAATGCTTAAGAAAGCCGCTTCATAACTTACTACGCAGTATTTTATCAGCAACAAGAGCAGAATCAGACCTATGAATGTACCTGTACATGACGTCCTGGTCGTGGGTGGTGGTGGGGCTGGTTTGCGGGCCGCCATAGCCGTGGCCGAGGAGCACGAGAACCTCAGTATCGGGATGATCTCCAAGGTCTACCCGATGCGGAGTCATACGGTATCGGCCGAAGGCGGGTCCGCAGCCGTAATGCGCGACGACGACGATTTCGATTCCCATGCCTACGACACCATAAAAGGCAGTGATTTTCTCGCCGATCAGGACGTGGTCGAAGCCTTTGTAAAAGAGGCCCGGGACGAAGTGATCCAGTTGGAACACTGGGGGTGTCCCTGGAGTCGGGATCCGGACGGACGGGTGAGCGTAAGAGCCTTTGGCGGCATGACTGTGAAACGGACCTTATACGCGTCGGACAAGACCGGGTTTCACATGTTGCACGCCCTGTTTCAAACTTCTTTGAAGTACCAGCGCATCGCCCGCTACGACGAGTGGTATGTGACCTCGTTGATCGAAGATGATGGCCGGATCTGTGGGGTGACCGCGCTGAACCTGCGCTCGGGGGGAATTCATGCCATTCCGGCAAAATCTGTGATTGTCTGTACCGGAGGCGGAGGGCGGATTTTTCCCTTCACTACCAATGCGGCCATCAAGACTGGCGATGGCATGGCCATGGCCTATCGGGTCGGGTGCCCGCTGAAGGACATGGAGTTCGTCCAGTACCACCCCACCGGTCTGCCCGGAACGGGCATTCTCATGACCGAGGCCTCCCGCGGCGAGGGCGGTTACCTGATCAACAACAAGGGCGACCGCTATCTGAGCGAGTACCTGCCCAGCAAAATGGAGCTAGGCCCTCGCGACATGGTTTCCCGGGCCTTTGTCCACGAGGAACGAGCGGGAAGGGTCTTTGAGGGCCCCTACGGAACCTATGTGCATCTGGATTTGCGTCATCTGGGGGAAAAGAAGATCGACGAAAGAATCCCCTTTGTGCGCGAGTTGACCAAAAATTACGTCGGCATCGATCCGGTCCACGAACCGGTTCCCGTGCGTCCAGTGGTTCACTACATGATGGGGGGCGTGCATACCGACATCAACGGCGCGACACCCATCCCGGGTCTTTTTGCCGCCGGCGAAACGGCCTGTGTCAGCATCAACGGTGCAAATCGCCTGGGCTCAAATTCCCTTTCCGAATGTCTGGTATTTGGGGCGCGAGCAGGACGGGCAGCGGCCACCCATGCTTCGGAGCAGGAAACGCCGCCAGAGAGCGTTCTGCAGGCGCGTGCTAGCGATGAGGAGCAGCACATCCACCGTCGCTTTTTCAAGCCGGAGGGGCGGGAAAAGGTGGCCGATATTCGCACCGATTTGCAGAAAAGTATGGAAAAGGGGGCGGGCATTTACCGCACCGAGGAAGAGCTTAAAGAAACCTGCGCTCAGTTTTCCCAACTGCGCGAGCGCTACGAGCAGGTAGGACTCGCCGACCACTCCGAGGTGTTTAATACCGAACTCACTACGGCCTTAGAGTTGGGGTGTATGCTGGACGTGGCCGAGACCGTGGCAAACGCGGCGCTGTTGCGGCAAGAATCGCGGGGCTCTCACTCTCGTTCGGATTATGAGACGCGTGATGACGAGCGCTTCTTGCAACACTCGCTGGCCTACCAGACCGATGGGACCCCGCGCATTGAATACCTGCCGGCGACCATTACCCGCTGGCAGCCCGAAGAACGCAAGTACTGAGAGGTGAGGAAGAGAGCAAAGCATGAGCCAACAGACCATCACCCTGAAGGTGACCCGGTACCGTCCCGAACGAGAAGAGGAACCCACCGCACAGGCCTACGAAGTCCCTTTCAACGAGGATTGGGTCGTGCTGGATGCGCTCAATTACATAAAAGATCAGATGGATGGTACTCTTTCCTACCGCTGGTCCTGCCGCATGGGTGTTTGCGGCAGTTGCGGCATGATGATAAATGGCGAGCCCAAACTAACCTGCGCAACATTTCTACGCGACTACCATCCGGGCGAGATACGGGTAGAGCCCCTGGATAATTTTCCGGTTGTGCGCGATCTGGTCATCGATATGAGCGACTTCCTGGAGAAGTTCCAGGCGGTCAAACCTTGGATCGTGCGCCAGGAAGAAAAGCCCGTGGAGGAAGGCGAATACCTCCAGACTCCGGATCAGCTGTCCGATTTTAAACAATTCAGCATGTGCATCAACTGCATGCTCTGCTATTCTGCCTGCCCGGTGTACGGTCCCGAGTCCGATTTCATCGGTCCGGCCGCCCTGGCCCTGGCCCATCGCTACAACATGGACTCCAGGGACGAAGGCAACGAGGAGCGCCAGGAGGTGATCGCCAGCGAAGAGGGTATCTGGAACTGTACATTTGTTGGCGAGTGTTCCGAAGTGTGTCCCAAAGACGTGGATCCGGCCGCAGCCATTCAGCGCACCAAGGTCGCCACCACCGGCGACTGGTTCAAGTCGTTCCTGTTGCCGGGGAGCAAAAAATGAACAGCAGACAAAACGAACTCGAAGACTACAAATACAAAGCCTACATTCCTTCCAGACCGGCAACCTGGTGGTTGCGCAATCTCAAGTATTTCCTCTTTATGATGCGGGAGTTGAGCAGTGTCTTTATCGCTGCCTTTCTCATTCTCTTTCTCTATGAACTCTCCCTGCTTTCAAAAGGATCAGCTACCCACGAAACCTTCCAGCTGTCGCTGCGCTCGCTCGGCTTTATCGTCTTTTACGTGGTCGCACTCGCCTTTGCCCTGTACCACACCATCACCTGGTTTGGGGTGATGGGGCGAATTCAGATCGTGCGCCTGGGCAATTTGAAAGTTCCCCCTGCCCTGGTGACGGCCGGTGCATTTGGCGGGTGGATCGCGGTTTCGGTCTTAATCGGATATTTTTATTTCAAGGTGTTGTGAGATGAAGTACAAGAGAGATCGGAAGGAACCCTTCTGGTGGGGCCTGTTCTCGCTGGGCGGCGTGGTCGCTGCGCTCCTGGTGCCGATCCACATCTTTGTGGCCGGTCTGGCCGTGCCTCTCGGTTTGCTCGATCCCGAGGTCCTGAGCTACGAGAGCATGCGGCAACTGGTCGCCAACCCATGGATCAAGCTCTACCTGTTTGTGCTGCTGGCATTGCCCCTGTACCATGCCGCCCACCGGATTCGATTTACCCTCCACGAACTGGGCTTGCAGAAAGGCGGCCGCCTCATAGCCATCCTGTGCTACGGTGGGGCCCTGATCGGCACGGCTTTCACCGCTTATATTTTGCTGCATATTCTCTGAGTTCGGCAGTTCTACCTGCTTGGCACACTGGCGTCGAGGTGATGGGCGCCATGATCTGAGAAACCTCCCTCACCCAGCACAAAAAGTCCGGAAATATTGCCCATCAGGTCATTGTCTGCCCGGAGTTCCAACCTGGCGGTGATTTATTTCTACATTCTGAAGAGGATGCCGTATCACGGCCATAGGGACCCTTCCCAACCTCGTTTCAGTGCCGCGGCAAACTTGCTGGCCTGCGTCGTACACACGGCCCTGGCAGGGTGCGATACCACTTTGCGGGGTACGAGATTGTCAAAGCTAAACTTAGCGCCGCTCCAGGAAGTAGGCGCGCCTGTTTTCAGAGATTTGACCAGGGAACCGGGCGTCGCCGCCTTGCCGGATTCCCCCTACCCAGATGGCCGGTCGGGAAACCGTAGATCGCGAGTCCGTTCAGAGCCCTACTCGCCTTTAGTCTTGCAGCTGTAGTATTCCTTCCACTATATCCGGCTGGAATAAAACCTCACAGGTGTACAGCAAATATTTAGTAAACGCACAAAAAGCAAGTATAGGTCTCATTTTGCGTAATGCAATAGATTGCCTTGGGCTGAGGATTTTTATATTCTTTAGTTCGCGGACGCGGCAAGGACGAGGTAGCAAATGCGAGTTCGCGCGTGTGCCGGGCCAGCGATTTGCCGCCTTAGTGGCGGATTGCCGTGGCCCAGGGTGGTCCGCATGGTAGACAAAATGGAATAAAGGTTGTTGCAGTTTCTGGGCGTTGCAGAGAGGTAGGGCCAGTATGTGCTACCAGCTGG
>CAXFTV010000601.1:0-7377 GCA_964005845.1 uncultured bacterium | reverse complement strand
TAGTGAAGAAACGAGCATCTTGCAGACAGATGCCGAAAAAGGTGCCGATAGCTGAAAAGGGATAGGGGGAAAAATTAAGGCCCCCTAGCGTTTTTTCAAATACTCCTCGATGCGCTGCAGGCCCTCTTCGATCTTATCTACCTCCAGAGCGTAGGAAAAACGCACTCGGTCGGGGGCGCCGAACCATTCGCCCAGGTAAGTGATTACCTTGTAGCGCTCATAGAGCTCCAGGACGAAGTCGCGCGGGCGCTCTACTCTGGGCATGACGTAGAAGGCTCCTTCGGGTTTCCATAAATCAAGGCCCAGGCGCACCAGTCCATCATAGATCAGGTCGCGGCGTTGGCGCCAAACCTTTAACTGGTCGGAGATGAAGCTGGCTGGAACACGGGTGGCTTCGTAAGCCATTTCCTGCCCCAGGATATTGGTGTTCATCGAGGTGTGGGTCTTGATCTCGATGGCAGCATCGACCAGAGATTGGTCGCGGGCCCACAGATAACCAACGCGAAAGCCGCACATGGCGTAGGTTTTGGAGAACGAGTTGATGGTCACCACGTGTTCACCTTCGATGAGATAGTTTTCGCGCACGTAGATCAGATCTTTATAGACCTCGTCGGAAAGCACGTAAACGCCCAGTTTATTGGTGATCGCCTCAATTTCCTTGAGTGTGTCGATGGCTTCGACGCGACCGGTGGGATTGGAGGGCGAGTTGATTATGACCGCCTTGCAGTCCTGCACTTTTCGCGCAAAGTCATCGAAGTCGATGCGGCCATTGAGCGATCGGGTGAATACTGGTTCCATGCCGGCAAAGCGCACCATGTGCGGATAGGAATAGTAATAGGGCTGGGTTAGCAGAACCTTGTTTTTTTGGGGCCCGGGTTTGCTGGCGATAACCCGCAGTACCAAGTCCAGGGCTTCGGAGGCGCCGTTGGTGATGATAAAGCTGTCGACGGTAGAGGCCGGGTACTGCTGGGCCAGAACCTGGCGCAGGTTTTCCTGCCCCTGAATGAGTCCGTACTTGAAGTCTTTATAATGCGGCAGAATTTTGTAAACTGCTTCCGGTGGGGGCAGGTCGGGCTGGCCCGAACCAAAGGAGATGATGCCATCACCCTGTATGCCAATGAACATCGATGGGGACAGATTTTCTCTTGCGCTCATTGTTTTGCTTTGTCCTTGAACGAGATGACTGAATCCGGGCAAATGATGTTTCTAGCTAGCGATGTGCAAACTTCCCGGTGCGACCCCGCGCTGACAGGGAGCGCACCGGGCGGATGTTTTAATAACATTTAAAATAGGCAGAGCTCAGTATATAGGCTATAGGGAAGAATAAGGCCCTTTTTCAAAGAGGATGAAGGGAAAAAACCAACCCATGAGCAGATAATTTAGGGGTTGCCCGGAGGGTTGTCTAAAGGACGATTTTTTCTCGCAGAGGTTCAGGGGGATATTGCAAGGGGTGCAGGATGCAGCGGCCAAGCTCCCACCCGGGCCATGGGCTGCCAATTTGCCTCTGGGAGTGGGGTTTTTACTATCATGGGAGGGGACGGGGGGCAAAGCTACAAGCCCTTTGACCTTTCCGCTGCCTGCAACTAAATTTCCCTGCACAGGTCTTCCAACCCTTCTGAATAAGCGGAGTAAATCATGGCTGAACCCCTTTTGCCCTGCACCAATGCCGATGGTCTGCCGGTGGTGCCCATGAGTGCTGCCCAGAAGTACACATTCGATATCAAAGGCTGGCTAACTTTGCCCGGCCTGCTGGCGCGAGAACAGCTCGAAAGCATTCGCGCCCATCAGCTGAAGTTTCTCTACGAGCGCGACGCTTTGCCGCCGGACGAGAGAGATAACCACGGCGGGCCAGCACAGGTGTTGTTGGATCACCCTGCAGTCGTCGGTGTACTCAATGAAGTGCTGTCGCACCAGGCTCTGGCCGGTGAGGATTGTTATGGCTTTCGCTATGATCATACCTATACGAGTCACCGCCCTCCTGGGCACGACAATTTCCGCCCGCACGGCGGCGGCGGCTATTTTAATTTTCGCGGTAATTCGCACATTTATCAGATGCTCCCCGACAAGGTGCACGCCGGCCTGACGCGGGTGGTCTGGGAACTCAACGAGGTTGGCCCGGGAGATGGGGGCACCCTTTTTTTATCGGGTAGTCACAAAGCCGCATTTCCACGGCCGGAAGAACTCAGCCAACGCGATAGCCCTCTGTGGGAAACCTATACCTGCCCGGCCGGGTCGGCGGTGATCTTTACCGAAGGGCTGTGTCATTCGGGTACCCGGTGGACCAACTCGGAGCGCGACCGGCTGAGCCTGTTTACCTGTTACGACACGGTCAACTCCAAGTGGGGGAAGGGGTGTCCGCCGGCCGAAGTTATTGCCGCCATGCCCCCCAAACGCCAGACTCTTTTCCGCGGCGCCTGGCACGGAATGGGCGATGTGCCGGGCATTAACCGCTATTATGAAGAGGAAAACCGAGCGGTCTGAAAACACATGGCTATACACCCCAAGCGGGAGGGAATATCTCATGAAGCGCATTCTGGTTGCCGTCTTTAAGCACGAGGTCGGCAGCTTCAATCCGGCAAAAACGCGCTACGAAGATTATAATATTCGGCGCGGCTGGGAAGTTGTCGAGACTCTGAGCAATACCAATACTACCACCGCCGGCGCCCTCGATGTCTTTGCCGCGCATGGCGATGTCGAGGTCGTGCCAGCTTATGCGGCATGGACCGGCAACACCGGCGGACTGGTGGTAGAAGAGGATCTCCAGCGGATTATCGGCGAACTGCTGGAGGCGGTGCGTCAGAACGCCGAGGT
This sequence comes from uncultured bacterium, assembly GCA_964005845.1. GTDB lineage: Bacteria > Latescibacterota > UBA2968 > UBA8231 > UBA8231 > CAXFTV01. The sequence goes on along the minus strand of CAXFTV010000601.1, from coordinate 4,566 downwards.
CGACGGGGCCTGCATCTGCATGCACGGCGCCACGGCCGGGGAGAGAGAAGGGGATCCGGAGGGGCAGATAGTGGCCGGCATCCGCGCGCTTATCGGTGATGCTCCGATTGTCGTTTCGCTCGACCTGCACGGGGTTATTGCCCAGCGTTTGGTCGACGCCGCCAATATCCTTGTTTTTCTCCATACATATCCCCACGTCGACATGTACCAGACCGGCCAGCGGGCGGCGCGCAATCTGCTCAAGCTAGTTGAGGGCGGCGTCGCCCCCGCCACCGCCAGGGTGCAGATTCCCCTGTTGGCCCGGGGCGACGAACTGATCACCGCTAGCGGCCGTTTTGGCGAGGCTATCCGCATGTGCCAGGAGATCGAGGCTGCGCCCGGCGGTTTGTCGGCCGGGGTAAATATCGGCAACCCCTTCACCGACACTCCCGATCTCCAATCCAATGCCTTTGTCACCACGGACGGGGACCCGGAACGCGCCCAGCGCGAGGCAGAGCGCCTGGCTCGTTTTATGTGGAACAACCGCCATCACTTCGTGCCCAAACTCACGCCGCTCGAAGAAGCTGTGCGCCTGGCCCAGGAGACGGAGGGGCTGACCGTTTTCTCCGACGCCGCCGATTCCACTGCTTCGGGGGCATCGGGCGACAGCAACGCGATTCTGCAGGGAGTGCTTGAATTCGGTTATAGCAAGAGGGCTTTGATTCCAGTGGTCGATGCCCCGGCGGTGGCCCGCGCGATCGAAGCCGGGGTCGGCGCTCGCCTCACCCTGTCCCTCGGAGGCACTATCGATGCGGCACGGTTCGCGCCCGTGGAAGTCTCCGCCTATGTCAGGAGTCTTTCTGATGGCCTTTTTGTCGACGAGGATGGGTTGCCCGGCGACTCGGGTCGGACGGCTATTCTCATGGTTGGAGAGCACGCCATAATGGCGACGGAAAAATCGGCCAGCATGGTGGGGCGAAAGGTTTTTCTCAGGCAGGGATTGGAGCCGCAGGACTTCGATCTGATCGTGGCCAAATCACCCAATGGATTCCGCGTCCACTACGAGCCCATAGCGGCGCGCATCGTAGCCGTGGATGTTCCCGGTTCTACCAGCGCCAACGTCAAGACACTGCCCTACGAGCAGTGCGTGCGGCCGATTTTTCCCCTCGACGAAGACGTGGTTCCACCCTTTTCCACAGACGAATGAGAGAAGGGCTCGCCCTCCCGCGGGCTCTTAAATTTGAGGTCCTACCATGGTTGAAAAGATAGGCGAGAAAGAGTGGCTCCGGCATCTCCTGCCGCTGCCCCATGAAATAAGTATAAAAGGGCAAGTGGACTGCGAAGCGGCAGAAATTGCCATCAAGTTGCAGGCGAATGCCGGACCGGTGGAGCGGCAGGCTGCCGCCGATTTAGAGCAGTTGCTCACCGAGGCAACCGGGGTCTCGCCGCGCGGCGGAGGATTCGAGATCATCCTCGGCGTCGTGGCGCCCGGCCAGTGTCTGGGGGGGATGGAAATCGATACCTTGCGCCTGGGCGCGCTGCCGCATAGAGAACAGGCCTATATCATGCAGCCGCGGGGCCGCGATGGGTTGTTGCTGGCAGGTCTCCACGAAAGAGGGGTATCCTATGCCCTGCGCACCCTGTGCCAGTTACTCGAAGTGGGCCTGGGAGCGGGCAGAGTGGCGATACCTCTGGTCCACGTGGTCGACTGGCCGGATATGGAGGAGCGGGGGCTGTGGAATTTCCCCGAGCCGGAAAAGTGGATCGGGTGGATGGCCGCCATGAAGCTTAACTATGGCAAAATGGCCACTACCCAGCTGGAAAAGGTGGTGCGGGGAAAGCGCAACCACGCCCACATCGATGGCGAGCTTATGCAGCGGGCCAGGCTGCGGGGATTCAACTATGCGCCCTATATTCTGCACCTCAATTTTCTGGCCGATTGCGGCCTTTTTGAGGCCTATCCGGAATTGGCCGGCGTTGGCGATGGAGCTCTGGCGGGGCGCTATTTTGCCCACAAAAGCGGCGATCAGCACCGGGCTCCATGTGCTTCTAATCCACTGCTGGTGGATATTCTCGCCGAGTGGATCGAAGATGTCGCCTTTCAGGGGGCACCCGAGGTAAGCTGCTGGCTCAGCGAACGTCCGGCGCAGTGCGGCTGCGCCTCCTGTACCGCAGTAGGTCAGTTCGTCCTCGAGGCGCGCGCATTTGTAGCGGCCTGGCAAAAGGTGCGCTGCTCCTATCCCGATTTCGAGATCCGCCTGTTCTTGTCGACTACGACCGCAGAACGGGATCATCAAGTGGTGGCTGAAGCACCTCCCGAAGTGAAAATTGAGCGCGCCTGTGCCACTGAAATGGAGCGGGTGCTGCGGCAGCCGCGCGATTTGATGAGCAACCCGCTGCTGGATTACTATGCCGCCCAGGGGCGTTGGCTCGCCAGCTACGACGTTCCGATTGGCGCCTATGGCCGCGTCGATACACCGGAGTTCAAGGTGCCGGAGCGCTCGGCCTGCCGAATTCGCGACTACGTCGGACAATTGCACCGGCGCAGCTACCGGGGCGCCTATGGAATGATGGCCTGGGGCACGCTGGGCGAGGAGATTTGCGGCTATAATATCCACGCCCTGGCCGAGTGGTCCTGGAATGCTACAGGGCGCAGCGAAGGGGAATTTGCCGAGGCCTGGGCAACCCGCGCCGGTTATGGAAATCCCGAAGCGGTGGGGGCCTGGGCCACCCTCATGGGCCCAGTGGAGTTCGATGTCTACGACTCGGATTTTCCGATCTGCTATTCGTGGGGCAAGGCCATTGAGATGGTGCGCTTAGGCCAGCGTCCCTTTCTGGGGGAGGGGATGTTCCGCTACTATGCAGAGGTAGAGGATTTCGAGCGCAAGAAAGAGATCTGCCGCAGCGCCCTGCAATTGGTGGAGGGTGACGAAATGGCCGACCTCTACAACGAAACGCGGGTGGTGCTATCCTATGTGGAACTGGCGCGCTGTATCTATCAGGTCGCAGAACAGGTAGCGATGGCCGATTTGGGACAGCGGATGGAGCGCGAGAAACTGCAGCAATTAAGCGCCGAGTTAGAAGCTGCGGGCGGTGAGAACGGCGAGGCGTTAAAGGTCTGGCGCAGCGGTCTGGGGCCGGAACCGTGGCACTACAGGGTCCACGATGCCCTGGAGGCGGTGGCGATGACGGTGGGCGAAGTCAAGCGATTTGTATCGGAGCGGTATTTTTACTAAAATTTAGTCCACCTGCGGGAGGGTTTTAGCGCTTGAAAACGACGGCAGAAAAAAATAGTTGCCCGCGGCGGCGCTGGGGTAAAACCGAAATTTCGATCCCGGTGATTCCCTTTGGTACCCAGGGCTTCGGTGGTGCCTTCGGAACGGTCAGCGATGCAGAGGCGGGGGCCTTGATCCGCCGGGCGGTGGATCTGGGGGTGAATCACTTCGACTGCGCCCGCTGCTATCGGGATTCTCTGCGCAAGCTCGGAGTGGCGATCAAAGAGGGCATCGTCGGCCGCGAGGAACTCATAATAAGCGGGCGCATCTGTTGCCACAGCGCCGCCGCGTGGGGCGGTTATGGCCAGGGCGAGCCGGATTATTCTGCGGCGCGGGTGCTGGCCGATGTGGAAGGCCAGCTCGAGATACTGGGCACGGACCATTTTGACGCCCTGCTGGTTCACGATCCGCCGGCAATCGAGCCGACCCTGGCCCCTGGCGCCACTCTGGCGGGTTTGGAACAAGCGCGCGAACAGGGCTGGGTGCGCTGGATCGGCTATGGCATGAGACCGCACGATTTTCACCTCGAGGTGTTGCGCAGCGGTCGCACCGATGTCTTGCTGTGTTTCAGCGATTACAGCCTGCTGCGCCAGAGCGCTGCGGCTGAGCTCTTGCCGGCGGCGGAGGCGCTAGACCTCGGAGTGTTGAACGGTTGGTCGATTCAGCGGGGTCTGCTCACCGGGGTCGCAGTGGAAGGACAGGTGGCAAGAGAACAGTGGGGTGAAGACCACCAGCGCGCCGAGGCCATGCGCTTGTGGTGCCGGGAACGCGATATCTCCCTGCTGCAGCTGGCCCTGCAGTTTTGCCTGCGCGAGGAGCGGATTCACGGCAATCCCATAGGCAGCTTGAATATCGCGCAGCTGGAAATGAATATAGCGGCGGCGATGCAGCCGCTGAGCGACGATATCTTTGAGGAATTTGTGCGGGCGCAATTATAAGACCCAGCAACTTCAAAAAATACAGGAGGCGGACATCATGGCACAAAATGAGGCAGTGGTCGCGCAGGTCGACGAATTGCAAGACGGCGAAATGAGGCAGGTCGAAGTTGGGGGCACCGAGGTGTTGTTGAGCAGAGTCGAGGGGCAATACCACGCCATCGGGGCATCCTGCTCTCACTTTGGGGCGCCGCTGGTCAATGGGGTGTTGAGCGGCACGCGGGTGATCTGCCCCTGGCACCACGCCTGTTTTTCGGTGGTCAGCGGCAATTTGGAGGAACCTCCCGGTATTGATTCTCTGCCCTGTTTTTCGGTGCGCATCGAGGGCGATGATGTGATCGTTGCGGTGCCGCAGGACGCCCCGGCAAAGCGGCAGT
>CAXFTV010000600.1:0-1582 GCA_964005845.1 uncultured bacterium | reverse complement strand
GGGGCTATGAGCCCGGCCGCTTCAGTTTCAACAAGCCCGGAGGGCGCTGCGAGGCCTGCGGCGGACTCGGCTGGAAGTGTATAGAGATGCATTTCCTCCCCGATGTCTGGGTCGAGTGCGATGCCTGCCACGGCCAGCGCTACACCAGCGACACCCTGCAGATCCGCTTCAAGGACTATTCCATCGCCGATGTGCTCGCCATGACCGTACGGCAAGGCGTGGAGCTATTTGCCAGCGTGCCCCGGATCAAACAGTGCCTGCAGACCATGGCCGATGTCGGCCTGGACTATATGAGCCTGGGCCAGTCCTCGACCACCCTCTCGGGCGGCGAAGCCCAGCGTCTCAAACTGGCGGCGGAACTGGCTCGCCCCAGCACCGGCCGCACCATTTACATCCTCGACGAACCCACGACCGGCCTCCACTTCGCCGATATTGTACAACTGCTGACGGTGCTGCACCGACTGGTGGAAAGCGGCAACACCGTAGTGGTAGTCGAGCACAATATGGACATCATCAAAACCGCTGATCAAGTCATCGACCTGGGCCCCGAAGGCGGTGCCGGGGGCGGCCGCGTCGTGGCTGGGGGTACCCCCGAACAGGTGGCGGCCGTGCCGCACTCGCACACCGGTCGAATTCTCAGTGAAATCCTGCAAGAGGAGTCCGCTTGACTACCATGGCCAATTTTTTCATTCCCCAACGCGCCTTTTTCACCTACTCCTTTGCCTGTCCTTTTCGCCCGGACCCGCCCAGGATCGACGGCAATCTGCGCGATTGGGACGAGTCCTACCTGGTGCCCGATTTGATGGGCGTGGAAGGCCTGGAATCGCATGCCGACCTGTATATGGCCTGGAACGATGAGGGTCTTTATTTCGGCCTCCAGGTCAAGCGCAAAACACACTACAAGATCGACCCCAAAAACTACGACCGGGGCGATTGCCTGGAACTTTTTCTCGACACCCGTGATCTCAAGGACGTCCACCGGGCCACCCGCTACTGCCATCACTTTTACTTCCTGCCGGGCGGCAGCGGCAAAGACGGCAAATCCCCGATTGGTCGCCAGACTTCGATCGAGCGCGCCCGCGAGCAGGCTCCACCATGCCCGGAGGAATCCATCCAGGTCGCCCTGCGTCGACTCAAACGAAGCTACCAGATGGAAATAAAACTGCCAGCCCTGGGTCTCAACGGCTTCCAACCGCGAGAATTTAACCGCCTTGGTTTCACCTACCTGCTCCACGATAGCCAGAGGGGCCTGCAAACCTGGTCGGCCGGACGCGATCAACTCGCAACTCAGGATCCCGCTAGCTGGGGAACGATAGAATTCGCGTCGGCTTAGTCTTTACCTTTCGCCAAAACGGGCATTTCTTTAAATTTGCTTATTTGCTCTCACGTCAAAACCGGGGCAAATTATCTTTGGTTTTTCGCCCTATAAAACAAAGGTTCGCATGGAAAGAAGCAACGTATTGCGCCACCGCTTAGTAGGGGTGCTGGTTTTTCTCATCGCCCTGGTTCTCTATCTGAAGACACTGGCGCCCACCGTATCGTTCTGGGACTGCGGCGAATTCATCGCCTGCTCCTATATTCT
>CAXFTV010000599.1:0-5165 GCA_964005845.1 uncultured bacterium | reverse complement strand
TCTACATCGGGGGCAACCCGGCACTATCGACTCTATCTGGTCTGGGGCACCTCAATAGCGTCGGCGGCTTCCTGCACATTGGGGGCAACGCCATGCTGTCGACGCTATCTGGCCTGGGGAACCTCAATAGCATCGGCGGCAACTTGCACATCTGGCACAATGACGCCCTGCCGGAAGCCTCGGTTCGGGCTTTTGTTGCACGCTTCGGGCAATGAGGTCAAGGCTCTAAATGACAGGTCGATTGGGGTCCAGGTATGAACGAAAATAGTGCACTTTTTCTCCCTAACTCCCGGTCGCGGACTAGTGGCGATTTTCACCCCGATGAATAGCATATTCCCGCAGCGGTCCTCGCCCCGCGCTTACCTGCTAGTGGCGCTGGGCTTGTGGACCGCGCAAGTATGGGCGACGCCATCGCTGCAGGTGCCCCTGGATCACTGGAGCTACCCTTTCATCGAACGCTTCGAAGCCAGAGGATTCGTGCACGGCCTGGGCGATGGGATCAAACCCTTCAGCCACCGGGAAATGGCCCGGGTCCTGTCCGCAATTGCCGCAGCGGCCCAAAAAGGCCGCGAACTCACCCGGATCGAGCGGCGGGAATTAGACCTCCTGCTGGAGGAATTCGGCAAGGCCTCAGAAACTCCCGGCGATAAAGGCGGGAAGAGCCCGGCCCCAAACTCGCTGCTCGGACGCCTGCGCCAGGGACAACCCCTGTTCCACTATGCCAGTGAAGGGGGCCAGCTGTGGACGGATTTGCTGCTTCGGCAGCAAACTGATGTATTTTTAGGGCGCGGGCGAACAGCTCCCGAACGGGTTTTTCGCAACCGCCTCGGAGGCGTTGTCTACGGCCATTTCGAGGATAAGTTTGGCTTTCGCATCGGCTTCGTACAGACCCGCGAGCAGGGGAGCCGCACCTATTACCGCCGTGAAGATGTGTACGAAAAGCGCCTCTCTTCCCCCCGGCTCGAGGGTGATTTTGCCGCTTACCACGAGGCCGGGGCCTACCTGGTTTTCTCACTGCCTTTTCTCACGGTGGAATTCGGCAAAGACGAAATCGCCTGGGGGCCGGCACCAAACGACAACCTGGGCCTCAGCCGCAATGCCCCCTCTTATAAAATGCTGCGGCTGCAGACCCGGTATGGCGCTTTCAAACTGGTCAGCATCGCCGGTTTCCTGCAACCCTGCCCAGAACAGCCTGGTCCAACCCTGTGTGCGGACATGCAGGATTCCCCGTCCTCTTATATTGTCAACCACATCTCCTCCACTCCCGCCTCTCAGAAATACCTCGCGGCCCACCGCCTGGAATGGGCTCTGGCGCCCTGGCTGGATCTCGGACTCCAGGAGATCGTAATTTACGGCGACCGCGGCCTGGAGCTCACCTACCTGAACCCGATCATGTTCTATTGGGCCGCTCAGAGCTACCTGGGCGACACCGATAACGTGATGCTCGGACTGGATTTGGATCTCCACCCAGGCAAGGACCTGCGTTTCTATCTGGCCTTGGCGGCAGATGACCTGAACTACAAATTGGCCGATTATAAAAGACTTTGGATCTTCACCGATGATCTCGCCAATAAACTCTCCTTTCAATTTGGCCTGTTATGGATCGATCCCATGGGCCTGTCGGATACGGACCTGCGAGCCGAATACGTGCGCCTCGAACCCTGGATCTACACCCACAAGTTTCCCATCAATACCTTCAGCCACTTCGACTCTCCTCTCGGACATAGTCTCGGCCCCAACAGCGATCGCTGGGAAGTGAATCTGACCCACCGTTTTACCAGCGACCTATCTACTTCTATGGGTTTGAGCCAGACGCGGCACGGTGCTAATGAACTGCTCCCGGATGGCCGCAGCGTGCGCAATGTGGGAGGAGATTTACACTGGGGACGACGCGCCTGGGACGCGCTAGAGACGAAACAATTCCTCGCTGGAAACGCAGGAGAATGGGTCCGCCTAACCGGTGGGGTGTCATTGAAAATGGGACGGAATATGTCCTTAAGTGCCAGATACGTCCGCGAGTGGGGACGGAATGTGCCCCTACCGCCCGCCTGGGGACCACAGGTGCCGCTCTGGCGCAGAACGGGCTATGGAGACGGCCAGCAACAGCACTTTGGCTTTGATTTTCGTTATAATTACTTTTAAAGGACCTGTCCATACTCGCTTGAAGAATTGCACTGACCGCCTGGAAGAACCAATTATCGGGTGCTAAAAGCTCATGTTTGCCACTAATCAAAAAACGGGTTTTCTCTTTTCTCTCCTCCTTCCTAAAAAAGGGCGCAAGTCGGCCTTTGTTCCAAAGCGTATCCGCCGTGCCGAATATCCAAACGCCTCTAGAGACTATGCGCTAAAACATCCATTTGCCAAAACAGCGCCCATATCCCAATTAATCAAATCTAGTAGCACCACCTTTTTTGCCAACGGTGGAAAGGCGACGCGGCTTCTTGCAAATCTATTTTGTCGCCCCCTGCAGTCAGCACCCACTTTTCTCGGCTTACTAGGGGTGGTAGGCGCAAGTATCCTGGGACTGCCGCACAGCGGGAAGAGCAGCGAGTTGGTCCGGCACGCAGCGGAAGCCCCACCGGCCCGGAAGGTGAATATAAAGCGTCTAACCCTGGTCGGATTGACCTGGGCAACTGCTGGATATATTGGCTATAGATACGTTGAAGAACCCTGGTATTTGGGGCAAAAATCCGACCGCATACGCTGGGCCAACGACTGGTCCGGCGAAACCTATTTGAACCTCGACAAAGGGGGCCATTTCTCGACTGGCATCGGACTGGCGGAAACGATGACCTCAGCCTATGAGTGGAGCGGTCTCAGACCGCGCTCGGCGGTGATCCTGGGGGCGCTTAGCAGCTGGCTCTCTCTCCTGGCAGTCGAATGGCACGACGCCCACTTCTACAACTGGGGTTTTAGCATCCCGGACTTTGCCGCCAATACCCTGGGAGTCAGCGTGCCCCTGATGCATCATTTCTACCCGGGGACGCAAGCCTTGCGCTTCAAATTCAGCTATTTCCCCTCCCCCCTCTACCGCGAGCGCGACGAACGCGAACGACTCTCTTCAATTCCAGACGGCCCCCCTTTCTTCCGCCATATGATCGACGATTATCAGGGGATGACCTTCTGGATGACCCTGGCAGTGAATGAACTCTTACCCCGGGAGGCAGAGAAGTTGTGGCCCGATTATTTAGGTCTCGCTCTGGGAGTCGGTGGGCGTGGATTACACGGAAGCAATGCAAAGAGTAGGGGGCCGAACAAAAAGTATGGGAATTTACCGGATGGTCAGAATGAAATCATCCTGGCCCTGGACTACGATGCGCGCCGCCTTCCAAGCGGGGGAGCAACCTGGAAATTTATTAAAAAAAGGCTGATCTGGTTCCATTTTCCAGCCCCAGCCGTACGCCTCTATCCGGAGTGGGGGATCTACCTTTTTTATTTTTAATAGGCTCTTCGCCCTGCGGTTTATCATAGCCCCTATACGGACTTCCGATGGGCCTAAAAGAGGCATTACCCTTGCGAGAAAAGCCTTTGTCCAAGTCTCAAAAAACATATCTCTCCCGGCCCAGATGGATTCATTTCTGGTTATTTGGACCCGAGTTCGGATGTGTAAAACGCGAACTTCCCATTATCGAAAAGCTGATACTCGATTTCAAAGTATTACTTATAGTCCACAACAGACACGTCGCGCCGATTCGGCAATATTTTGCCTCTGATAAAAACATAGAAATAGTCACTTATCACCAGGGCATAAATCTGGAATACAACGCCGATCTGACGATAAAATTGGGCAAAACTCTGGCGAACGCCATAAAATTCGTCGCCTATCAATGGATAAGAGATTTCCGCATTTTCAGAAATGCGATCAAGACTTATCCTCCGGCAGTGATTGTCAGCGATTTTTTGCCCTATATTCCCCTCTGGTCGAGAATCCATCGAATACCAACAATCGGCGTCTATAATTTTTCCCTGGATTATACTTCTTTCGGCAATGCACTGACGCACAAAATACTTGAATTCATCGTCACCACGGCATATAAGATTTCCTATAGATTCCCCAACAAAATGTTTATTGAGTCCCTGGTGGAAAGGGAAATACCCCACGCCAGGTGCATCCCCTTAATCAGAAGGTATTCGACGCCAGCTGATGAGCGCGACTCAGAGGGTAATTACTTCATAGCTCTGGGTGGCAAATCCAATCCCGAATTAATTCTTCAGTTTTTCAAAAAAGTTCATAAATTTGCCCCACAACTCAAATTTTGGCTTGCCCTGAGAGAAGGTGGAGAATTCACAAACATGAACAGCCCATTTAATATCGTCAGTACAGATAGCGCCTTTTCCACTTGCGATATGATACAGAAAATGGATGGTGTGATTACGAAAGCCGGTTTTTCGACCGTAGCAGAAGCATTGCAGTTTAAAAAAAAGATATACACTATAATGCTAAAAAATCACCCGGAAATACAAGAAACGGCAAATGCACTCATCGCCATGGGACTGACGAAACCAATTTCTCTCGCCATGCCGCCAGAAGAAGTCGCCGCCATACTAACCGCACCTTTTGAGGCGGGAAAAAACGCTATAAAATTCGGTGGTGAGAAGATCGTCCTGAAAGAAATACAAAAACATATTTAAAAAAATGCCGACTGAACCCAGTCGCAGAATCCACCCTGCTTGACAGGGCTGCAGTGCGCCTCGCTCTGCAGCCGCTCCAAGACGCAAAAGAAGTGCCGCCCCTCGTCCAGAGCAGCCTTCCCTGGCCCCGGAGTCTCAACTGCGCTGCTGGGGATTTCTTCGGGGCGCACGGCTAGAGCCTGCCGCCCGCTCATAGCCCCTGGCCGGTCTGAATACTGACGCAGTAACTGGCGCAAGCTCAGGGGCCATACTCCTTATTTTGCCTGTGTGTACTTCTCGTAGTCGCCTTTGAATTCCAGCCCCAATACTTCCCGGGTGCGGCCCACATTGCAATGTTCATCGGCTCCGGGGGTACCCACTACGTGCAGCACATCGTGTTCCACCTTTTCGGATTCGAGGGCCAGGCGGCAGGCCTCGGCCAAATCGTGGCGGCATACCCAACCCATGCCCATGCCCTTCAACTCCTCGCGTTGACGGCCCACCCCAATGCGGGTATCGACGATATAATCGGGCCTGAGCACAATGGTCGATAG
>CAXFTV010000598.1:0-3168 GCA_964005845.1 uncultured bacterium | reverse complement strand
GTACGCATTCGAGTTCCTTGCCTACGAAGACTTCCCCGCCGACGATACCGCCGGCGCGGGCGCCTCCGGCGGCACTGACCTCGATCGATCCTCCAGCATGTACGCGCGCGTTGAATATATAGCTTCCCACTCTGATGTCGCCCTCGGCCACAACCCGACTGTTCTGGATGAATTTGCACTCCAGTTCGCCGCCGGAGATAACGCTGGCCTCCTTGCCAACTATCGCCTGGCTGATAACCACACTTCCCTCCGCCCATACGCGGGCGTTGTTTTCCACCCGGCCGCCAATTATGACATTGGCTTTGGTGCGAACGCTAAATCCGGATAGCACGGAACCCTGTATTTCGACATCCGACTGCGTGTCTATATTGCCCACCTCGTAGTCCACATCTCCATTTACCGAGACTATGGGCAGGACCGAAATGCTACCGTCTTTGCTGTGAACGGAGCCTTCTTTTTCGGAATAATAGCGGGTTACTCCATCTTCTTCGGCTTCGCGAACTCCTTCCGCGGCGGAAAAGCTGCCATCCTGACCGTTCTGGGCCTCCTGCTCTTCCCCCAGCAGGTTCATACCATTCTTTCCTTCTGTAGCTGGTAGGAATTCTCCAAGAAATTGGTTTTCAGCCACGCTGCTGATGATATTGCGATCGCGGAAATCAATACTGCCGTCTTCGCGAACCCGACCTGGTCTCGAGTCGAAGTCGAGGGCGGGTTTGAAATGAGCATCGACTCCGTGTTGAGCCGGTTCTCCCCGGGCCAGAAGAAGGGCCCGGCGGGTCTTGGCCGCCGTTCCCCGGCACAGTTTTTCAATGGCCGTTTCCTCGATGCCGTGCCGTATACCAGCCTCCTCCAGCAATTTCATGACCCAGGCCGATTCCGGCTCGGGCTCTTGGCCCCCTTGGGCAAAATGGATGAAGAGCGCCCTCATCTTGTCCTTGGAAGTCCACAGTGGAGAAATTACGTTCAGCGAGTCTTCCAGAATACAGGCGTAGCCGTATGTTTTCGCCGTGTAGCGATTCTCTTCCTCGACGACGTTATCTCCAATTTGAATTTTTTCGACGGGCTGGCCACTGGCCGACAACGCCTTGCCGAATACATCCTGTCCATTGACGCCCTCGGTGGGGGGAATGATTTCGGCCAGGAGTTGTCCGGGGGCTACCAGGAAGGTTTGCAGATTGTGCTGCAGGACCGCACGTGGCGTCTCTTCTTCTAGGGCTAGCTGAAGTGCTGCCCCATCAGGGAGGGTTTTGTCTTCCGCTTCTGCCAGGAAGTGATATTCTATGCGCCCGTCTTCACCTGGTTCGGGCAGTTGGCTACGGGCTACGATTGTGTGCTCGGAGACTTCTTTTTCTGCCGCTCGCTCGATCAAATCGCGGAGCGCTTCCTCGTCGATGCCAGAAATCACCTTGTATTTGGTCTTGAGGGTTTCTAGCACCTCCTCTAAACCGGGTTGGGGAGAGGTGTCGCCGAGGCACAGAGTGGTTATTGCGACTTCCTTGCTTTCCTCATCCATTTCCAATACAATGCGAGTGTTTTCATTTTCACCTATGGGGATTCCCAAAGTGTTAGCGGAACTGTCGGAGTCGATTTGGATGATATCTTCGGATTCTGAGCCTTTTTCCTTTTCGAGTCCCTGCGCCAGTTTTTCCAATTCCTCGAGATTTCCGACGTTGTCCGGCTCATTTTTTTCTTCAGCGGAGGCTACAGACTGCTGCCGGCGCCAGCGCGGCTGGCGCCGATTCCCATCGGCAACGTCCTGATGGTCGACCCATTCACCGATCAAATCCGCTTGGGAACTCTGTTGAGTGTTCCCCGAAGGGGTCTCTTGTGTTCCGCCGTCGGATTCTATTTCGCTTACCTCAGACATAAGATTGCCTCAGACTCTACCCAATATTACTGGTTCCAGGGGAAGGGAAGCCTGCAGATTTAAATTAGCCGGCTTGAAAAAAATAGACGCCTGTATCTTTTAAAGGGCGAGGAGCACGATGCATAGCCGAGCCTGGAGGCACCGTTCTCGAAATACTGGTGGTTCAGTCTCGCATAGCAGGCCACCGTGGCGATGTTCCCCAGGATAATTGATGCGGGTTGCTAAAGACTTTTGGTGCTTTTCTAAAAGGACCAGAAATTCGCTGGCTTAGATTTTCGCGCATTCTTCCGTAGCACAATTTTTGCATACCATTGCCGGGAAGTTTAAGGGGAAAAAGAACATCTGCGATGATGAGGACAGAGGTTTTTTTCCGTGGATTAAAGGAAATTTTGGGCAATTCACTGCCTTTCCAATTTCGGCAAAAAATTGTAGGGGGTCAAGTCTCAGACCAGTGTGGTCCACGCATTTTTTTTGGGGGGAGGGGGATATTTGTAATTCATAAATTATTTGTGAATTACGCATATTTTGGTTAACATTTGTGAGGTGATGTGTAATGGGCGTGTTATGCATACATTTATTTGCAAGCAATGCACTGCAGCTAGACGGCTGTTTTCGCAACCGGTTTACGCGTGGTATTTCATGCGATAACTTTCTCTGATCCAATGCGCTTGACGCTTTTTCCGCTTTTGGCGTTTGGAAACTAATTCAGGATTTTATAGTGAAGTTGAGACAGAACTTCTCGCACATTGTGCCCATTTCACAATAAAAGGAGGAAATGGCCGTGCAGACTCGCCTATTGATCGTTGAAGATGAGGTCATAACGGGTATAGATCTACAGGAGTCTTTGGAAGGAGTCGGTTATGATGTTGTTGGTATAGCCCATTCATGCGGCCCAGCGGTAGAAATGGCCGATTCGGAGCGGCCAGATCTGGTGCTGATGGACATTATGCTCAAGGGGGAAGGAGATGGCATCGAGGCGGCTGCCCTTATCCGGGAGCGGTTCGACATTCCGGTGGTCTTTCTAACCGCCTACTCCGACAAGGAAACATTGGAAAGGGCCCGGGTCACAGTCCCCTGGGGATATCTGCTAAAACCCTTCCAAGAGCGAGAAATGCACGTTACTATCCAGATGGCTCTGTATCACGCGGAACGGGAGCGGGAGCGGACGATTTTATTGAGGCGTTTGGAGCGGCAGGTGGCGGAACTGCAGGCACAGGAGCGACTGATGCGCGCCCAGATGCAGGTGGAGAGTGTTGCAGAGGCCTGTCAGATCGTTCTCGAGGTAGCAGGTGGTGTCCTGG
>CAXFTV010000597.1:0-2171 GCA_964005845.1 uncultured bacterium | reverse complement strand
GCCTCGTTTCCCCTGAATCCGGCCACGACGATATTGTCGTGGCGCGGCAGCACGTTGCCGCGGTCGATCCGGTACTGATCGTCGGCCGCCCGACCCACCGGTCGCATGGCGGTGCCGTGGTAGCCAAAGCGCACCGACTTGCGCCAGGCATCCGTGCGATTGCAATCCGACCAGTGGATGGTCTGGTAGCTGAAGAACACCACGTCGCCCCGGCGGGCGGGCAGGGCCAGGCTTTCGACCTTTTCCGGATGGTACTTCTCCGGCGGCAAATGCGGCGACGTATCCGCTCCCAGCACGTGCTCCAGCGGCCCCTGCTTGTGGCTGCCCGGCACGACCATCAGGGCGCCGCTGTCCAGCGGCGTATCGTCCAGGTGCAGCAGGCAGTCGACGAAATCCGGACCGTCGTGCGGATAGAAGGGATAGTCCTGGTGCATCGGGAAGGGCGTCCCCTTCTCCGGCGGCTTGGCGTGCAGCACCGTGTGGTGCCACTGCACCGGGTCGTCGATCAGCTGGTGCACGCATGCGACCAGATTCTGGTGAAAAATAACCCGCCCCCAGGCGGCCGAATAAAAGTGGGGGTTGTGCAAAAAGACCGCCCGGGTGTTGAGGCGCTCGTCCTCCTCCAGGTAGCGGTCGCGCCAGGGGCCGATCCAGCCGATGGTCTCCTGGCCCCATTGTTCGATGATCCGCACCATCTCCGCGGCCAGTTCCTCGACCTCGGCGCTGGCGAAGAGCCCTTCGACTTTGAGGTACCCCTGCTCGCGGTAGGCCTCGATCTGCTCGGTACTCAACATAGGTAAACTCCTCGGGACAAAGATGCTCTTGCCGCCGCCAAGGGCGCGCCGGGCATCTACTCTTTCCAGCTGTGCACGAACTCGTCCACGGCGAAATCCGCCGGCATTTCGCTGTTGAAGGTGCGCAAGGGCCGGGACTCGAAGTCCGGCGGCTCTGCCGCGGCAGGTTTCAACTCGGCGTAGATTTCGCGGTAGTGCCGCTGGACGCGCTCGGCGTCCTCCTGCAGGCGGTTGTTCAGCGGCGCCAAGCGCCGTTCCAGGACGCCGGCCTGAGCCGCCGTAAAACGCGGCCCCAGATCCTCGATATAGGCCGCCGGCGGCGACCCGTCCAAGAGCGGCCGGCGCTCCGCGAGCGACAATCGGGCGATTTCCGGTTTGTGCAGAGCGACGATTTTGTTGGCGATGCGGCACAGCAGCACAACGCTCACCATGCGGCACCTGGGGCCCGGATGCAGAGCCGCCAGATGGGCGCGAAACGCGCCTTCATCGCCCTCGATCAAGGCGCCAAAAGTCGCTACTATCTGATCCAGTTCGCCGTTGTAGGATGCTGCCGAGGAGGCGAAAAAATCCCGGGCAGGGGCCGACACGTGCTGCAAAAAACTGTCGTTGTAATACCACTCCAGGTGATGGCTGTAGGAAAAGATGTCGCCGCCGAAGGAGCGGTAGCCCAGGTGAATCGTCCGCCGCAGCCGGCTGGTGTAGGTACTGCCCCAGTGCATCATCAGATTCGGGTACACAATGCCGTCGCCCGGCCCCAGTTCGACGGCCAGGCCGCCCTCCAGGACCGACCTGGGGTCCAGCAGCAGTTGCCGGCGCTGCGCCTCGGTAGTGGGCTGCTTGTGACTGCCGGGCAGGATCCAGAATACGTCGTCTTCGTAGAGCGCGATATTCCACTGTACGTAGCCGGGCGCGTTTTCCATCAGGTCCAGCTGCATGCCGCTGAGCGGCGCCTGTTCGGCCGAGCTGGCATCGCGGTGCCAGTCGGTATAGCCGTAGTCGATCAGACCGCTGCACAACGCCCCGAAGGCCGTGAGTGCCGTGGTCGGGGCCTGCATGAGCTGGTGGCTGACCCCATAGGTGGTCGGGCCCAGACAAAAATCGATGACGGCGGCGGTCTGGGCATCGATGGAGTCCATGCCGAGGCGCGGCTGCGCATTTTGGTACCAGGCGCCGCCGGGCGGCGCGCCCGGCTGCCGCTGCGCCGCGGAGCGCGCCTTCTCGCGATCCACCATCAACTCGATCAGAAGGCGGATTTCATCCAGCTGCTCGGGCGGCACGACATTGCGCAGCACGAGATAGCCGTCGCGGCGAAACTTCTGCAGATCTACTTCCATCGTTTCCCATCTCCGATCGGTCTTGCGACCGCGCTGGGGGGGG
>CAXFTV010000596.1:0-5176 GCA_964005845.1 uncultured bacterium | reverse complement strand
CAGTTGTTGGAGCAGGAATTGATCTACGAAGAAGTGGATAAAAGGGGGCAAACAGTGTCGCGGACCTGCGGCCAACTGGTGCTGCGCTATACTTTTTCCTGGGAAATGCAATACCTGCTCGAGCGCTGTGGCTTTGTCCTGGAGGCTCTCTACGGGGATTTTCAGGGCGGGGCATTCCCCGGATATGGGGAGCAGATTTGGGTTGCTCGCAAGCTCGGTTAAAGATTGAGGTGCCGATTTGGTCGCCTATAAGCACATCATTTGGGATTGGAATGGCACTCTGTTAGACGATGCCTGGCTGAGTGTGGAAATCACCGGCCAAATGCTGCTAGAGCGGGGTCTGCCCCAGCTAACCAAGCAACGCTACCAGGAGGTATTCGGGTTTCCCCTACAGCAATATTGCGCCCGCCTGGGTTTCGACCTGGAAGGGGAATCTTTTGAGGCGCTGAGTGATGAATTCATTCTCGGCTATGAAAGGAGGCGGCTCGAGTGTGTCCTGCAGCCGCATGCTCTTGGCGTGCTCCAGGCCATCAAAGGGGCTGGACTGGAGCAGTCCATCCTCTCGGCCTATCGACATCGGACTCTGCTGGAACTGATGGTTCATTTTCGCCTGGATGATTTCTTCGTAGCTGCAATCGGGGTCGACAATGACCGCGGAGAGGGAAAGATAGCCAATGGCAAGGGCTGGCTAGAAAAACTGCCATGCGCCGGAAGTCAGATAGTACTGGTGGGGGATACACTGCACGATCTGGAGGTTTCGCAGGCGATGGGAGTGGACTGCATTCTGCTCCCGGGTGGGCATCAAAGCCGCTCGCGCTTAGAAGCTTCCGGGGCCCCGGTGGCGGGGGATTTGACCGAAGTGCTTACACTTCTGGAGCAAAAATTATGAGCCAGTCATGGAAGGGGATTTTCGCCATTGTCCTGACGCCCTTCAAAGAGGATGGCGAGCTGGACGAGGAGGACCTGCGCCGCTTGGTGCGCTTCACTATCGAGGCCGGGGCCAGTGGTCTGGTCGGGCCGGCCAATGCCAGCGAGTTTAGCACCCTCTCCGATGCCGAGCGGCGGCGTTGGCTCGAAGTTGCCATCGGTGAAGCCGCCGGACAGGTGCCGGTAGTTGCGGCCATCACCAGCGGCCATGCGCGCCCGGCAATTGAGTTGGGGCGCTTTGCCCAGGATCTTGGAGCCGGCGGTGTCATGGCCATGCCCCCGCCCATCTTACCCCTGAATGCGGAGGGGTGTTACCGTTATTTCGAAGCCCTGGCAGTTGCGCTGAGCATCCCTATCTGCATACAGAACTTCAACGCCCCTGCAGGAACGCCAATGAGCGCGGACCTGCTCGCGCGGATGTGCCGCGAACTGCCGAATGTAGAATATATCAAAGAGGAGACGGCGCCCGAACCCCGGCAGGTCGGTGCCACTTTGAGAGCTGCCGGGAGTGACTGCAAGGGGGTCATGGGAGGACAGGGTGGCATCTACTTGCTGGACGAACACCGGCGTGGCACGGTGGGCAATATGCCGGGCTGCCATACCACGGATGTGCTGGTGGATATCTGGAATTTACTCGAAAGGGGCGAGCGGGATCGGGCGCGGAAACACTTTAACCAACTCCTGCCCTTGATGATGTACGAACGCCTCTACGGCGTGGCGGTCTACAAGGAAATTATGCACCGGAGAGGAGTTATAAAATCTACCCAGCGCCGAGCCCCCGGTAGCCCTCTGGATGAGGCCGATCGGCTTGAACTTGAGGAGATCCTGAAAGGGGTTGAACCCCTGTTCCGAATTTAGCAAATCCCTGGTGGATTTTCCGGTTTTTGCAGTCGCTCGTGGTTCGAGAGCGAGTGGCACTCTCTGCGGCTAAGCCAAATGAATCAAGGCACGAATATCCGCCACTATCCTACCCCCTTTGAGATCCTGCCCAATTGGCTTGGACGGGGTCTGGTAGCGAAGCTGCGAACTTGGGGGCTATTTCAAATAGGTTTGGCCAGCCTGGTTAAGGGCCCGTGCGCTAACCCCCAGGACGCGGAGAAAACCTTCGGAGTCCTGGTGGTCAAAGTCTCCTATGGCCTCCATCGAGGCCGTGTCTTCGCTATAGAGGGAGTGGGGGACATCCGCGGCTGCATGGAAGGATACGGTGCCTTTGTAGAGCGATGCGGTAATCGTGCCCGTGGCCAGCGGTAGCAGATATTCGACAAATTGCCGGCAGGCCTGGGTCGCGGCGTCGAACCAGTAACCCTGGTATATTTGTTCGGCAATGTGCTCCGAGATCTGCCCGTAGATTCTTCGAGTTCGTCGGTCTAGGATGAGCTGCAGAAGAAATTCGTAGCAGGTCCCCAAAAGCTCAAGTCCTGGCGCTTCGTAGACGCCACGAGACTTGATGCCGACAAAGCGATTTTCAACCGTGTGGAGGCCGATGCCCACCCCGTTGCGGCCGGCGATGGCGTTGCTCTGCTCAAGGACGGCGTAGGCATCGCCGGGCTCGTCGTTTATGTGGGTTGGCTGGCCCTGCTCAAAGCGAATTTTGCACAACTCGGGCTGGTCCGGGGCGCTTTCGGGAAAGACCCCCATACCTGGATTGATGAGGCGGGCTGGCGTCTGCAGTGCTTCCAGTTGGCCGGCCTCGTGGGTCAGGCCCAGGATATTGGCATCGGTGGAATAGGGCTTGTCGTGACTGGCAGTGATGGGCAAGCCTTTGTCCAGGCAGTAGTCGATCATCTCCTTGCGGCCCCCAAAAGAATTAAGAAAAGCCGGGTCGCGCCAGGGGGCATAGACCTGGACGTTGGTATCTAGCATCTGGGCGGCCAGCTGGAAGCGCACCTGGTCGTTGCCCCTGCCGGTAGCTCCGTGGCCCATCGTGGCAATATTGCGCCGGTGCATTTCGGGCAGCATGGCTTCGACGACGACGTGGCGGGCCAGTCCGGTGGTGTTCCAATATCCTCCCTCGTAGCGAGCCTGGGCCTGCACCAGTTGTAAACCTGCCTGGCAGATGGCCGTTTTGAGGTCGGCCAGGATCATCTCGCGCGCCCCGCAGGCCAGCATGCGGGTGCGGATATCTTCTATGTTGTCCTCGTCTGGCTGGCCCAGATCAGCGGTGTAGGCGACGACGTCGATATCGTGCTCGGTAAGCCAGTGGGTGATGGTGCAGCTGTCCAGGCCACCAGAAACCGCCATCATCACAGTTTGGCCTTTTAATTGGTAAACGTCCATTGGGTTCTGCTCTCCGCTATGGCAAAGGGTAAAGTAGAGAAATCAAGACAAAATTACGTAATAATTATTAAAAATCAAGAATAAATATTTTATATTTGCTATAGAATAGCAGCTCTGGCAAAACTTGTGAAAAGAGTGGAGCGGCAGGGGAGTTCAGAGGAGGGGCAAGTTCGCTGATGATTTTGGCAGTGGAAATTTGAGCGCAGGAAACAGGCCAGCCGGTTCAGGCCTTGGATAGGCCTTGCTGATAGCCGTGGAGAATATCTTTTAGTTTGCCAAATTCGTTTTGCGTGGCTGCCAAAGGTGCTTTCGAGTTGCCCCAGGGCATACGGCTCCAAAAGGAGGAAGGCCGGGACCGGGGAATATTTTTTTCCCGCGCTTGAGGCTTGAGGGCGCCGAGGACGAAATAGGCGATGAGGCCAAGGACGTCGGCGACAATTATTATCTGGAGGACGGTGGTGAGAAAATGATCGAACATGATGAAATTCCTCTCTGGATAGTACCCGTTGGATCCGCTTAATAATAAGTATCGGCAGAGGATTAGAAAAACTTTGTGATCGAGATCACATAAACTAAAGTTTATTCATACCACCTGGTATTAAATAATACTTATCGCCTGTCTTGTTTCCTTGACATGTGGTGATACGTACAATATCATTCAGGATATTTCAATCCGACGGTTGCTCTAAACTGTTGGTCTAGACGAAGTTAGTTTAAGACGCCTGGCAGAAAGCGAGAGGGCAATGCTGATAGATGCTCACAATCATCCCAACTGGCATGGGTTCAATGCTAAAAAAATACTTGAAAACATGGACGAACAGGGCATTGATCAAATGTGGCTGTTTTCCTGGGAAGTGCCCGAAGATGAATATTCACCCTCCTACCACAGAGTACTGCCGCCGATTGGGAGCGGAATTCCTTTGGCGGATATACTCGAGGTGGGGCGGCAGGCCCCAGACCGTTTTGTGCTCGGCTACATGCCCCATCCCAAACGGCCAGATGCCATCGATCGCCTGAAAGCCGCAGTGGAGATTCATGGTATACGGCTGGCAAGTGAACTCAAGGTTAGACTCCTCTTCGACGATCCGGATGCAATCCGTCTCTACCATTTCTGCGGCGAGCAAAAGTTGCCCATAACTATCCATCTGGACTATCCTATCGATCATGGTGGGAGTTCCTACCCAAGGCCCAATTGGTGGTACGGAGGTAGTCTCGACGCATTTGAACGCGCCCTAGCCGAATGTCCGGAAACCGCTTTCATAGGTCATGCGCCCGGCTTCTGGGCCCATATTTCAGGGGACGATTTGGCGACGAGAGAAGTCTATCCTGCCGGGAAGGTGCTGCCCGGGGGCAGAGTGCCGGAAATCTTGCGGCAATACCCCAATCTCTACGCCGATTTATCGGCTGGTTCAGCACTGAATGCCCTTGCGCGAGACCGTGCGTTCAGCGCCGCATTTCTCGTCGAATTCCAGGACAAGCTCCTCTTTGGACGGGACTATTTTGACACCCGCCTTATGGACTTTTTGCTGGAGCTGGATCTGCCCGCCGCCGTCTTTGAAAAAATTGCCTGGCGAAATGCCCAAGGCCTGCTGGAAAACTATCTGGATGAACCCGGTCCCCAACGAGAATAAATATTCTACCATGCAGCGCTAAAAAAGGAGACTTAAGACACTGGAAAATCTTGCGTAAACAACTGGATTCTGGCCGGTGGTCGGAGTATTGGGACTTGCATTTCTACTTCTGGCTAAATCGGCAGATTGGCTGGTGGAAGCGGCCATCGAGATCGCCCAGCGTGCATGTCCCACCCATGCTTAAGGGTTGATACCACCGTCGCCGAGGAGGGCGAAAAGAGGCACAGTTGGGTAGTTGTCTCACTGCTTTTTGGTGCCGGCCTGGCGGGTGTTTTGATCAGCAGTGAATGGATCCTAGTCGCCGCTCCAATCATCGCCGAAGCACTTGGAGTGCCCAGTGT
>CAXFTV010000595.1:0-19113 GCA_964005845.1 uncultured bacterium | reverse complement strand
CTGTAAGCCAGCCTCCAGCACGTCGACGGCCCACTTGAGCAGAAGCGGCAGGGAAATGGTAACCGCCTGGACGCCGAGCAGCCACAATAGGCCGATGGCGACCCGGCCTTTATAGGGGGCCAGGTAGGGGACGAATGCGCTGAGCGGACTAGAGGCCATGGGCGTTGAGCGGTGGGCTCATCTGAGCCCCGTTCGGCGCCGTGCTGCGGGGACGGTTGAATCCGCTGGCGCCGATTTGGTTCGGGACCCGGGTTTGGGTTCGCGCCGTGGTTCGGGGGGCCGGTTTTGTGGCCGCTGCTCTGGCCGCCGGGGCGCTCGGTCAGGTGCCTTTTCCTGATCCATTTTCATAGAAAGGGCAATTCGCTTCCGGGGCAGGTCCACTTCCAGGACCGTGACGTGGACCTGCTGCTGTACTTTGACGATATCATTCGGATCCTCGACGAATTTATCGGCGAGCTGGCTGATGTGCACCAGGCCATCCTGGTGTACGCCGACGTCGACGAAGGCGCCAAAATTGGTGACATTGGTGACGATTCCCGGCACTTTCATGCCCGCCTTCAGGTCGTCTATTTTGTCGACCTGGTCGGCAAAGGTGAAGGCCTCGAAGCGATTGCGCGGATCGCGCCCGGGCCGTCTGATTTCGTCGACGATATCCCTTAAGGTCGGCAAACCCACTGCGTCGGTCGCGAACTGCCGCAGGTCCAGCTGCCGCACTTTGCCGCTATCCCGCATGAGGGCCTCGACCGAGCTGGACAGAGCCCGGGCCATCTGGTTGACGAGCGCATAACGCTCCGGGTGCACGGCGCTGGCATCGAGGGGATTGGCGCCGTCGCGGAGGCGCAGAAACCCGGCGCTTTGTTCGAATGCTTTGGGCCCCATGCGAGGGACCTTTTTGAGCTGCAGGCGCGAGGTAAAGGGACCGTTTTTGTCGCGGTAGTCGACGATATTTTGCGCCAGCTGGGGGCCGAGGCCGGATACGTAGGTGAGCAACTGCTTGCTGGCAGTGTTGATTTCGACGCCCACTCCGTTGACGCAGCTGGTGACGACGTCGTCGAGCTTGTTTTTCAACGCCGTCTGGTCGACGTCGTGCTGGTACTGGCCGACGCCGATCGATTTGGGCTCGATCTTGACCAGTTCGGCAAGCGGGTCCATCAGGCGGCGGCCGATCGATACCGCCCCGCGCACGGTGAGGTCGTAGTCGGCGAATTCTTCCCGGGCGACCGCGGAGGCAGAATAAATCGAGGCGCCGCTTTCGTTGACCATCACGATCTGGATATCGGCGATCTGTGCCAGCGAGCGCACAAAGCGCTCCAGCTCCCGGCCACCGCTGCCGTTGCCAATTGCGATCGCTTCGGTCTCGTACTCTGTGATATACTGTGCCAGTTTGGTGCGGGCCGCCGCTGTGCTGGCTTCGCCCTGACCCGGATAGACGGTGTCGGTGAAGAGGAGTTTGCCCTGTGCGTCCAGGCAGACCAGCTTGCAGCCCGTGCGGTGACCGGGATCGAGGGCCATAACCCGCTTGCGCCCGAGCGGCGCAGCGAGCAGTAGTTCGCGCACGTTCTCGGAGAACACGCGGATAGCTTCTGCATCGGCGGCGCGTTTGCTCTGCAGCCGGATTTCGCTTTCGAGCGCTGCCGAAAGCAGGCGGCGATAACCATCCCGCGCCGCCGCGCGCACCTGATCCGAGTCCGCGCCGCTTCCAGAAACGACGCGCGCTTCAATAATTGCGAGCGCTTCATCTTCGGGGGGGGCAATCTGCAATTTCAGGATGCCTTCGTTTTCACCGCGCCGCAATGCCAGGATGCGGTGGGAGGGCGCCGTGGCGAGCGGCTCTTGCCAGTCGAAGTAGTCTCTGAATTTGGCGCCTGCCCCCTCTTTTCCAGCAATGACGCTAGCGCAGATGAGCGCGCGGGCCGCAAATAAAGCGCGCACCGCCGCGCGCACCGCCCGGTCCTCGCTGATGCGCTCCGCTATGATGTCGCGTGCGCCCGCGAGTGCTTCTTCGCTGCTTGCCACTTCCTTTTTGGAATCGATATAGGCCGCCGCTTCGCGGTTCGGATGCGCGCCGGATTGTGCCAGCAGCAGGGCGGCCAGAGGTTCCAGGCCTTGCTCTTTGGCGCGGCTCGCCCGGGTGCGGCGCCGGGGCCGATAGGGCAGGTAGATATCTTCCAGTTCGGTCGCGCTCTTCGCCCTGTTAATGCTGGTCTCCAGCACCTCGTTCAAGTGGCCGTTTTCTGCGAGCGATTTGAGAATGGCTGTGCGCCTTTTAGCGAATTCTTCTAGCTGTTCCAGCCGATCTCGAATGGCCACAATCGCTACTTCGTCGAGGCTTCCGGTCGCTTCTTTTCGGTAGCGCGCAATAAACGGGACGGTGGCGCCGTCGGCGAAGAGATTGGCGGTTTGCTGGACCTGTTCGAGGTCGAGGGATAATTCGGCTGCGATAGTGGCAATATGGGGGTTGTTCACCGGCGTATTTTCCCGGATGGACGTCGCAGCCTGGCTGGCAGTTCGCGCGATTCGGCCCCGCCGACTGTAAGGTGCGATTGTTTTTCAGTATATTTGGAAGTAAGTAAATAGGGCAACCCAATGCAAGGGCGGGCTTGAATTGGGGACAATTAACGGGGGATTTTCGGCGGGTGATATTGCTCGCCTGCCCCTTCCAGGGAAAACTATTTATCTATCGATATGTACCGCTCCAAAGTGCAACACGCAGACGAGAAAAGCCGCTCAGAGGCAGGAATGCGCAGAATCGGACTTTGCGGGGGGGGTTATTATCTGGGTGATGGTCGCCGCTCGGGCCTTTGCACAGGATAGCGCTGCATCTGGCCCTCTGCACATCAACGAGTTCATGGCCTCGAACGTCCTGGCGCACGAAAATTCCAGCGGCGATTACGAGGATTGGATCGAAATATACAATTCCGGCAATGCCGCCATCGATCTTTCCGGCTATTATCTGACCGATAGTTATCCAGCCGCTGAATACTGGATGATCGCCGCCGACCAGGGTGTCGACCTCGAGGTGCCCGCGCGCGGATACCTGGTCCTGTACGCCGATAAAAAGACGGCTCTGGGTCCTGCGCATCTCAATTTCAAATTGCGCAGAAGCGGCGAGCAGATCGTCCTCATCGGCAGGGACGGCACAACTGTTATCGATAGTATCTCCTATCCAGCTCAGTTCAGGGACATATCCTATGGCCGTTCCCCGGCGGCGCCTTCGCAGTGGGTCTATTTCACCCGCTTCACCCCTGGAGCCGGGAACGAACCGGGCCATGCAGATTTTGTCGGCGCTCCCACGATCGACCAGGAGGGTGGTTTTTACGACGGAAACTTGGCGGTTTCCGTGGTGCCCGCGCACCGCGGCGACGCCATCCACTACACCCTCGATGGCAGCGATCCAGGCGCTGCTTCACCTCGCTATGAGGCACCGGTGCGGCTGGATCGGAGCGCCATTTTCAAAGCCAGGGCATTTAAGCCCGGCGCCCTGCCCAGTCCCATTGTCACGCGGCCCTTTTTTATTGATGTCCGCCCTGCCCTGCCCGTTCTGACGCTGATGACCGATCCCCGCAACCTCTTCGATCCGGACAGCGGCATTATGGTGCACGATAAAGCCGGCCGCGGTTGGGAGCGCTTCGCCGAGTTGGCGTTTTTCGAGCAGGGGAAACTCGGATTTCACCTTGGGGCCGGCCTGCGCGTTCAGGGCAACACCGGTCCGAAGGAATTCGCCAAGAAATCGTTCCGCACTTTTTTTCGCGCCGGATACGGGGAGAGAGAGCTGAACTACGCGCTCTTTCCAGCGGATCCGGTGACGCGGTTTACGCGCCTCGTGCTGCGCTCGGGCTACGACGACAGCATGGAACCCAACGGACACGGTAGCTTCAGACCGACCCTGCTGCGCGATCCGCTGGTTACCGAACTCTGGCGCCGGGCCGGGGGTTTGACGCCCCTGAGCCGTTTTGCCGTGCTCTATCTGAACGATGGTTTCAACGGCGTTTTCGATATTAAACAAAGCGTCGATGAAAAATTTGTCGAAGACCATATGGGCTATGGCGAGGTCGACCTCCTGCGGACGCGCTGGGACTCGATCGAAGTGGTCCACGGCGAGCGCAAAAAATGGGATGAAATGATCGAGTTTTTCGCCGCCAACAGCTTTGCCGGCGACGCGCAAATTGCCGCGGCGGCACAAATGCTGGACCTGGCAAACTTCAGCACCCTGCAGGCCCTGATACACGTCACTCAGTACACCAAGTGGGCGTATGGCGTCTCCGCATTCCGGGAAAGGGCCGCGGGTTCGCCCTGGCAGT
The DNA here is from genome assembly GCA_964005845.1 of uncultured bacterium. Lineage (GTDB taxonomy): Bacteria > Latescibacterota > UBA2968 > UBA8231 > UBA8231 > CAXFTV01. The sequence goes on along the minus strand of CAXFTV010000595.1, from coordinate 14,812 downwards.
GGACCATCTGGGATGCGGATCGCGCCTTCGAAGATCCGCACTGGAACGGCTTTACCACCCTGTTTAATCCCATGAACAGGGAACTGGATAGCCTAATGGTCAAAAAACTACTCGAAAACGAGACCTATAAAAATGACTTTGTAAACCGCACCGCCGATCTGCTGAATACCGTATGGTCGCCCCAGCAGCTAGCGTCGATTATCGACTCGCTGGCGCGGAATATCGCCCCGGAGATGCCCGCCGAAGTCGAACGCTGGGGCAACGAGGTCGCCAGGTGGGAGGAAAATGTCGACTATTTGAAAAGCTTTGCCGCGCGCAGACCGGCCATTCTGCGCCGGCAAATGCAGGATTATTTCCAGCTCGGGGACCCGATCGAATTGAGCCTGGCGCTAAAAAGCGGCAAGGGGAAAATAAAAATCAACAGCGCAATCATCGAGCGATTCCCCTGGGCCGGCACCTACTTCGCGGAGGTCCCGGTCACCGCGACGGCCCTGCCCGAGCCCGGATACTATTTTGTCGGCTGGGCGGATCCCTCGCTGCCGGCGGCTGCAACCATCACCCTGAGGCCGGACGCGGATCGGGAACTGGCCGCCGCATTCGCAAAACTTGGCAGTCCCAACGCCGAACTCGTGGCGCCGCGGCGCATCAGGCCGGGACAGCACCTGCCCTTCGTGGTGCGGCTGCGGGATGCGCAGGGGGCCATCGATCCCCTGGAGCAGACGCCGCTGCAGGTGGTTTTTGACGCGGTGCGCCCCGATACGCTCATCGAGATCAAGCGCGGCGCCGGAACCGGCGTGGTGCAGATCGATGCTGATGCCGATTTCGTCCTGCGAGTACAGAATGCCCGCGTCGCCGCAGCGCAAAAGGCCATTGAGGTATCATCGCTGCCCGTTACCACCCACGCCGGCGTATTGCCCGCCGGCGAGGTCGTCTGGGACAGTGCGACAGACCACCTGGTGGCGGAGGATATCACCGTGCCCCGCGGGACCCACTTGATCATTGAGCGCGGCGCCTGGGTCATGGTGAAAAAATACCTCAACTTTTATGTGGAAGGCAGGGTTTCGGTGCGCGGCAGCGCCGCCGAGCCGGTCGTCATCACAGCGGAAAAATGGTCGGAACCCTGGGGGGGCATGGAATTTGAAAATGCCGTGGCTTCATTCGAGTACTGCATGGTGCTCAACGGGGGGGGAGACCTGTCTAAAGGCTTTTGGCACACGGGACGCCAGCACGTCTTTTTTGGCAAGAATAATTCGCAGTTCGATTTCGATCAGTGCTTTTTTCTCAACTCGCCCGGCAAGGTCTTCGGCGCCGCCAATTCCAAAGTGACGATCACCAACTCCGTATCTTCCTTCGTCTGGCACGGCGGCGAATTCCACCGGGTGCTGCTGTTCTACCAGGACAGTCACCTGATGAATTTGCCCAACGATGACTCTAGCTACGAAAGGGACATCGACACGGACGGATTGCACCTCGATTACATCAACCTGAAGTATCCGCAATACTCCGTGATCGATCGCTGTTATTTCGTTACGGGAAAGGACGATGCCATCGACCATCACAACGCCAGACTGATGATTTCGAACTGCTGGCTGGAAGACTTCGAGCACGAAGGCGTGGCCGCGTCCGGTGGCGATACGGTGAAAATTTTCAATACCATAGCACTGAACAACGGCCAGGGTTTCGAGGCCGGATACACCGACAACAACCTGGATTCCTTCGGCCGGCCGAGCGACGGCCCCTTTGTATTTATCGATCACTCCGTGGCCGTTGGCAACGACGTGGGATTGCGAATCGGCGACAGCTACAACTGGGACCAGTGGAGTTATCGCGATCGCATGACGGTGACCAATTCCGTCCTGTATGACAACGGCGACAATATCTGGAACTTCGTCTACACCCTGGACGGCCCGCTCGAAGGCGCGCTCGAGATTTCGAACTCCATTACAAACGATCCCGACTTCGATGCTCTGGCGGGCAATATCGCCGCGGTGCCGCAGTTCGATCCATCTTATTTTTTGCTGCCTGGTTCGCCGGGAGCCGCCAGGGGCATGGGCCGGCTCGATTCGACGGCTCTCAAAAGGGATCCGGTCGCGATCAACGAGATCATGTACAGGGCGCCGGACGAAATGGATACAAAGGATTGGATAGAACTCTACAATTCTCATGCCGCGGTCCGGGACCTGTCCGGCTGGCTGCTCCGGGACGACGACGACGAGCACACTTTTCGCATTCCGGCCGGCACGATCTTGCCCGCCGGCGGATACTGGATCCTGTGCGCCGACACGAGCGCCTTCCGGCAGTACCACCCGGAGGTGCAAAACCTGGCGGGCAATATTCCCTTTGGCTTCGGGGTCGAGGATCAGGTCCGCCTTTTCGATGCCGCCGAATCGCTGGTGGACAGCGTCGCATACAGGAGCTCTGCGCCCTGGCCCGCCAGCGCCGATGGCAAAGGTTTCACGCTCGAGTTGTTGGATTCAGGGAGAGAAAACGCCGCGGTGGAGAACTGGGTGCCGTCCCGGCGCTATGGCGGCACCCCGGGGCGGGAGAATCGCTCGGTGTATGCAACTTCTATAAGCGCCGGCGATAGGGCACTCGATGGAAATTTGCCGACCCATTTTGCGCTGGGGCAAAATTATCCCAATCCATTCAACTACGGCACGCTAATAGATTTCTCTCTGCCGCCGAAGGCGGTCGAAGGAGGGCAGGCGGTAGAGCTGGGGATCTACAATCTGCTGGGACAAAAAGTGGTAAGCCTGGTGCGGGACGAGTTGCCGGCGGGCACCTATCGGGTGCGCTGGGACGGGCGCGACCGCCAAGGCTTCCCGCTGGCCAGCGGAATTTACCTGTACCGCCTGCGCGCCGGGATCGAGGTCCTGACGCGCCGGCTCGTTCTCTTGCGCTGAGGGACGCCGGCCTGTCGATTGGAATTTGTCAATCCCAGATCTGAATATCGCTAAACTTCACATGCTCGTTTATTTCACGGACAGCCTAAACGCGTGGACATCGGCACCGCGCGGAGATTTTGCCGCCCATCCTCTTGCGGTCGCGGGAAGGGGGTGCGGCGGCGTGGGAACGGTGGGCCGACGCCGCCCGGACGCGGCGACACCCGAGAGGCAAAAATACGCGCCGCCTGGGCGCCGATTTTGCGCCGTTCTCATACTGCTTGTCGCCCTGTTGAGCAGCCCTGGTTTTGCCGTCGACTTCACCTCTTCGAATTTACCTATTATCGATATCCGCACCGACGGAGAACCCATTCCCGACGAACCCAAAATCGAAGCCTGGATGGGCGTTATCGACAAGGGCCCCGAGCAGCGGAATCACATCGGCGATCCCTTCAATGGCTACGTCGGCAATATCGGCATAGAGGTTCGGGGTTCCAGTTCCCAGAGTTTCCCGAAAAAATCCTACGCTCTGGAAACGCGCACGGCGGATGGCGAGAATCTCGACGTCGAATTGCTGGGCATGCCGCCGGAAAATGACTGGGTGCTGTACGCTCCCTACAGCGATAAATCACTCATGCGCAACGCGCTCGCCTGCTGGATTGCCAGACAGATGCAGCCCTACGCCAGCCGGACGCGTTTCTGCGAGGTCGTCCTGAACGGGGACTATCAGGGAATCTACGTATTGATGGAAAAGATCAAACGCGACAAAAACCGGGTCGATATCTCCACCCTGAGAGAGGAAGACAGCGCCGGCGACGAACTCACCGGCGGTTATATAATCAGATTCGACCGCTTCGTCGCGGGCCAGACCGCGGGCTGGTACTCGGCCTACTCCTTCGCGGCATTGCCCCGCCTGTTCTATCAGTATCACTATCCTCGAGCAAGCACTATCACCCTGGAGCAGGAGATGTACATCCAGGGCTTTTTCAACCAGCTCGAAGATATTTTAGCGGGACGACAATTCTCCGATTCCGAGCAGGGATATGCCCGCTATATCGACGTGGCTTCGTTCGTCGACCACATCATAATCAACGAAGTCGCAAAAAATGTCGATGCCTATCGCCTGAGCACATTCATGTACAAGGACAAGGACAGTATCGACGGGCGACTCGTCATGGGCCCGATATGGGATTTCAATCTCGCCTTCGGCAATATCAACTACAATGTCCATCCCAGCGCCGAGATGCGCGAAGATCCGCGCCATGAAGTGCAGATAAACAACCGCATTGTCTGGGGTTCGGTCCCTTTCTGGATCTGGTGGCGTCGGATCTTGCAGGACGAAGCCTTCATCGCCGCATTGGAGGAGCGCTGGCAGGTGCTCAGGGGAGATTTTTTGCAGCGCGCCGGCATCGACGCCAAAATCGATTCAATGGCCCTCCATCTGGAAGAAGCGCAGGCGCGGAACTTCGCCCGCTGGCCCGTTCTGGGAGAGTGGGTGTGGCCCAATTATTTCGTCGGCCAGACCTATGCCGAGGAAGTTGAGTATCTCAAAGAATGGCTGGCTGGACGGCTCGCCTGGTTGGACGGCAACTTCATCGCCGGTATCCGCCTGGTAGCCGACCTGCCGCCGGATGACATCGTCTTTACTTATGCCGCGGAAACTCCGGTTGTGCCGTCCTTCGCACTGGGGCAGAACTATCCCAATCCCTTCAACGGCCGCACGACCATCCGCTTCGCTGTGGCGACGCGAACTCCGGTAGATCTGAGTATCTACAATCTCAACGGACAAAAGGTTGCGACCCTGGTTGAAGGCGTGAGGAAAGCCGGCGAGTACACCGTCGACTGGGATGGCATGGATCGGGCCGGCAACGAGCTCGCCGCTGGAATTTATCTGTACCGGATAAACTCGGGCAGCTTCCGCAAAGTCGAAAAAATGTTGCTGTTGAAGTAGGCCACAACTCCTCGCCGCGGCCAGTGGGGCCGGCGCTGGGCGGGCACCGGGCTTTTCGCAGACTGCGTCCGCGGTGGCGGCCGTCGGCATCCCGGCTCGGGCTGGAGGAGCGCATCGAAACCGTTCTGCACAAAGGGGGCGCGAGATCCAGCTGGACGGGATGCCGTGCCTTCTGCACCGGGGCTGCAGCTCAGAAGGCGGTCGCTTGCAAACGACTAGATGCCCGGCCGGTTCCCGGTGCCGTATCCCGTCAGTTCAACATAGCCTTTGCCTAGTTGACGGCCCTTGCCGTCGCTCACCCGCACCGCACCTTCCCAGTAAAATAGCGGCCTGCCCAGGGCGCTCCGGTTTTCCTGGTCGGCCATTTCCGCCGTTAGCAAAAAAGTCTCGCCATCGACGTTCAGCTCCCACCCCGCCGGATAGGTGGCTTTGGTCTGCGGACTCGTCCACTTTTTGGTCGTTCTCAGCGCCAGGGATTCGCGTTTAAGGAAGCGCGTCGTGCCGTCCGCGGCGACGAGGGTAGCGCGCCCGTAGTCGACCCTTCCCGCGGTATCGCGCAGAATGTAGAGCATAATTTCGCGCCCGTCGGCCAGCTGCAGACTGAACCAATCCCAACCCACCTGGTGCTCCCCGAGCTGGTTGGTGCCAAATTCCTTGTCCATCCAGCTGTCGCCGCTCACCGCCGCGGTTTTTCCACCCACTTTCAGGACGCCGGTGGTCCGCAGCCGCGTAAAACTGTAGTAGTGGCTCGCGGCGCTGGCACCGGCGCCTTTGCGACTGTAGCCGTTGGGGCCTTGAAAGATCAGCGGTTTCTGCGGCACTGTATGCAAAGCGAAAGCGATTCCCTGCCCTTGATCCGCCATGGCAAAATCAAATCCCGACCCGTTCCAGGACAGCGTCCAGTGCTCCGGGGTGCCCGCCGGTCCGCGGCTCCAGGCGATCAGCGTATCGGGATAGGTGGCAAATCCTCCCAGCAGCGGGGTCGTGCGGTAGAGCACTTCCGCGAAATAGTGCTGCTTTTGCGCCAGATCGCTGATCGCCGCGTGTCCCATGATCAGTTCGCTGGTGGCCCAGGCGGAATCGAGATCCGGCTTTTCGGGCGACAAGCCCACCCGGAAAAAGGTGAACTGATAGCCGAAGCGGCGGCCGTCCGCGGCATCCAGGTGTCCGGTAAAATACCACCACTCGGTTTTGTAATTCGAGCGCGCCCAGTGATCTCGCGGAAAGGACCAGGCGTAATCCGGTTGCGCGATGCGCCAGTTTTGCGCGCCTGCAAGAGCGGGCAGTAGACAGCAGGCCGCAAGCGCCACAAGCAGATTGCACGCCCGGGTTATGGTAGTTCTGGGATGCATTGGTTGCCTTTCGGAAAGGGCGCCCTCAAACATCTTCACGCCGCAGCTCCATCGCCGGGGTCTTGCTCGCTTTGAGGGCCGGGTACAGACTGGCGGCGACGGCGCCCAGCAATATGATTAGTACCTGCTGGACGATCGCCTGCCACGGCCAGTACAGCTGAATGGTCCAGCCGAAGTACGCCCGGTTGATTACGAAGACGAGGATCAGTGCCAGCAGGATGCCGCCCCCCGCACCCAGGAGCAGCCCGAGCAAGCCCATGCCCATACCCTTGCCGATGAAGAACCCGAAGAGCTGGGTCCGCGTCGCTCCGACGGCGCGGTAGAGGGCCAATTCGGACACCTGCTCGCGCGCCTGTACCAGCAGCATCAGCGCAATGCCGCAGACCGCGATCAGCAGGCTGATGCCCTGCAGCAGCCGGGTGATCGCAAAGGTCTGGTCAAAGATCGCAAAGGCCTCCTGGCGCAGGCGGCGGTTGCTGCGGATTTCGATGGCCGCATCTGCAAAGGCGGCACGCAGCGCATCCACTACCACTTCGGCATCCCGGTCGGGCTCCAGGTAGAGCGCGACGCTGTTGAGTCCGGCCTCACCCCAGTGGGCGGTCAGCGTCTGCAGGTCCATGATCACGGCTCCGCCCTGGGGGCTGTAGTCGTAGTAGACCCCCGCAATGGCGAAACTTTGTCGTCCCGCAGGAGTGTACAGGTCCAAGCTGTCGCCGGGCCACAAATTGCGGCGGCGCGCCAGGGTTTCGCCGATCAGGACTGCGCCGTTTTCGCGCACTTCCCGATAGACCCTCTGCGGTGTGCCCGCCAGCAGCGCAAAGCGGGACGAGCCGCCCGGCAAACCGATGTCGACGCCGGCCAGGGCGACGCGCTGCTCATCTGCGTAGGCCACGAAGCCGCGCAGCCGGTCCATGGCCTGCACGCCGGGGAAAAGTCGCAGTGCCCGCACCAGATCCGGCGCCAGAAAGGCCTCGTCTCCCTGGCCGCGCCAGGCCAGAGGGGCGATGTAGATATCGGCCTGTACGGTGGTGCGAATCCACACCTGCAGGGTTTGCCGGAAACTGCCCACCATCAGCGTAATGCCCAAAAGCATGCTCACCGCAATGGCCAGGGACGCCACCGCAAGGGCCGAGTTTTGCAGCCGCGCACCCAGACTCTTCAGACTGTAGCCCAGGCCGAATCCCCGCACCGCGATCCAGCCGGTCAGGGTCCGGATCGCCAGCGGGGTCAGCAGCGGCAGAGCCGATAAAATGGCGATGGCCAGGACGAAGCCCGCGGGTTGCCATGTGCGTCCGAGCCAAGTATACCAGCCTCCCGTCAAAATCAGCACGGTTGTACCCAGTGCGCCCAGCTGCGGTGCCAGGGAACCGATTTTTTCGTGCAAGGTGAAGTCTGAAAGGAGGGCGCGCGCGTTGCGCCGGCTCATGTCCAGGGCCGGAATCAACGCCCCGGCCAGGGCCCCGCCAATGCCGCTGAGCGCGGCCAGCCCAAAGAGCCAGGGCGGCAGCTTCAGCGTCGAAATTTCGTCCAGCAGGTACAGGTTTGTCAGGGTTGCACTCACCCGCTCGACGTTGGCTTGCGCCGCCCAGTAGCCCAGCGGCAGTCCGGCGAGTACGCCCAGGGCGCCCAGCAAAACCACCTCGCCCACAATCAGTGCAAAGAGCTGTCCGCGGGTGGCGCCCAGTGAGCGCAGCATGCCGAATTCGGCGCGCCGCCGCACCAGAGAGGCCTGGGTGCTGGTGTAGATCAGGAAGAGGCCGACGAAAAGACTGATCAGGCTCAGCGCCGTGAGATTGAGGCGAAATGCCGCCAGCAGGCCCGCGGTCTGGCGGGTGCGCTGAGCGGGCGTCAGCACCTGCACTGCGGCGCCCAGCCGCGCCTGCAGCCGCTGCCGCACAAGGTCGACATCCGCACCTTCTGCGACTACCACGTCGATTTGCTGCACCCACCCCTTGCGGCCCAGCAGATGCTGCGCCTGGGCGATGTCCATGAGCACCAATTTTGGACTCGCCAGTGGCGTCAGACGCTGGAAATCGACCAGCGCCCCGACCCGCAGGGGCAGTCGCTGCGATCCCTTCGATACGGTGACTGCATCGCCGATGCGCCAGCCCATCTTTGCGGCCAGCTGCGGGGTGAAGGCCGCCCAGCCGCTTTGGCCAAGGGGCTGCGAAAAATCGACCGGGTCGCCCTGCCACGGCACCCGCACGGGGGCGAAAAAATCGACGCCGACAATATCGAGAAAAAAATCCTCGTGGCCGTCGAGCACCGCCCGTACGCGCACCAGGGGCCAAGCCGATTGCACCCCGGGTTCCGCCAGCACGTCCACATAGAGCGATTCGGGCAGTGCGGGCATGCGGCCCAGGACGCTCAAATCGGCATCGCCGCTCACCGCCTGCATGCTGCCCTCGAAGGCCGCCAGCGCGTTCAGGTTGATGATCTGAATGGACAGCACCGAGGCCACCCCCAGGGCCACGCCCAGCACCGTCAGCAAGAGTAAACTGCGGCCGCGGCGGAGGTGGGCCCCCAATGCTTTGCAGAAATATCCGATCAAGGTTCAGGTCGGCGCCTCAAATTTGCAATTCGCCACTGTGGATTTCCCACACCGCATCGGCCTGGCTGGCGAAATCCCGGCTGTGCGTGACATAGATGAGCGTGGCACCTTCGTCGGCGGTCAGTGCCAGCAGCAGCTCCATGACCCGCCGGCCGTTTTCATCGTCCAGGTTGCCGGTGGGTTCGTCGGCCAGGAGCAGGCGCGGACGCCGCAGCAGGGCCCTGCAGATGGCCACCCGCTGCATTTCGCCGCCCGAAAGCTGCTGCACTGCGTCGTCCAGGCGGTCGGCCAGACCGACCCGCTCCAGCAGCTCTTCGGCCCGGCTCCTGGCCGCGCTGCCGCGATCGCCCGCGATCATGGCCGGCAGGCGCACGTTGTCGCGCACCGAGAGCAGGGGCAGGAGGTGAAAAAATTGAAAAATCAAGCCTATTTCATCGCGTCGCATCCGGGTGCGTTCGCCTTCGGACAGGGTATTGAAATCGCGCTCCAGCACGCGCACCGTGCCGCTGCTGGGACCGTCGATGCCCGCCGCCAGGTGCAGGAGCGTCGACTTGCCGCTGCCGCTGCGTCCCACAATCGCCACCTTGCGGCCGGGGGAGACGCCAAACGATACGCTGCGCAGCGCATACTTGCTGCCACCGCTGGCCAATGCGTAAGTTTTCGATACGTTTTCGAATGTTAGCGCCCGCGTCATTTCTCCATGTCCTGCAAAAGGCAGTGCCGCTCCCCGCAGCGACCTGGAGCGGGGGTTGGAGATGGGTGATGTAAAAGAGAATATCTGCAAGAAACGGTTAAAAGCAACTATTGCCCGAAAAAGAGCGGCCTGCCCTCCATTTTATTTGACAGGGCGATCGCGTCGGGCCGATTTTAAAAGGGCGAGCCGCAAGGATCGATGCTGAAGACACCTGAAAGGACACCTGAAAGGAGCGGCAACACAATGGCCTATAGCCTACCGCGCACCACGCTGGGACGCACCGGTCTGGAGGTAACGCGTCTCGGCGTTGGCGGCGCCTATTGCGAAACGGTCGAAGGCTACCAGCACGCCCTCGATTGCGGCGTCAACTACGTCGATACGGCGCGTTCCTACCGGGATGGTGAAGACGAGAAAGTAATTGGCCAGGCGATCGCCTCCAGGCGCCGGGATCTCGTCCTGGCATCGAAGACCAACCAGCGCGATGCCGCCGGGGCGCGCCGCGATCTGGAAACCTCGCTGCGCCTGCTGGGTACCGATTATCTCGATATCTACCAGCTCCACCACCTCAATACTGCCGAGCATCGCCAGCAGGCGCTGGGATCCGGGGGGGCGCTGGAAACACTCTTAGCAGCCCGGGAACAAGGGCTGGTGCGTTATATCGGCGTCACCGGCCACGATTGGCCGCAGATCCAGCAGGCGGTCGAAACCGGCCTCTTCGACACCGTACTGTGCTGGTACAATTGCGCCATGAAAGAGCCGGAGGACGGCGTTTTTGCCGCTGCCCGAAACTTTGACACCGGCGTGGTCATTATGAACGCCGGGCGCAATGACAAGCTGTTCAAGGGCCCCGATGCTCCCGCTCCAGAGCAGTTTTACCGCTATGTCCTCAGCCATCCAGCCGTAGCTCTGACGATCATGGGTTTGCGCGATGTGCCGCGCTTTGTCCACGTCGCCGCAGCTCTGGCCGCGCGCGCCGACCTCGACGGGGATGAAAAGGCCGCACTCGAAACCTACGGCGCCGCCCGGCGGGCGGCCGGGGCGCTTTAGCCGCATTGGACGAGCCGCCAGCCGGCGCCCTGCCAGGCGGTTTTCCGGTGGCCCGGTACGAGGTCCTGGCTCAGGCCTTCACCGAAGGTGTAATGGCTCCGCGCATCTGCAGGATGTACTTGGAGCGCTCCAGAGGCGAAATACCTCTATACGGACGCACCGTCCCCAACTCGTCGGGGCATTCCTCGTAGCCGTCGAAGTGGACCGAGAGCTGGGCCTTTCCGGCCGTCAGCGAACTGAGGCGGATGGCGTAGTCCATCGAGGTGGCCAGGGGGAACCGGCCCCGGAGCACGAACAGGCCCCGCCTCATTTCCGCCGGTTCAAAACTGCCGCGCATGTGGATGATATCGGCCGTGACCTTGCCGACGAATTCTTCCGGCGCCGCGATGCGGAAAGCGAGAATGGGTTCGAGCAGGACCGTGCCGGCCGCCGCCAAACCCTTCATGAGGGCGATGTTGGTGGCCAGTTTGAAGTCGCCGGGGCGGCTGTGGAGGACGTGGTCGCTGCCCTCTGCCAGGACGATCTCCAGGTCGCTCACCTCCCAGCCCTTGATGCCCTGCTGCAGGGCCGCGGGGATTGCCGCGGCGATTTCGTTCTGGTATTTCTGCTTGATATCGTCCACCCTCACTGCCGACCGGTAGGACACGCCGCTGCCGCGGGGGCCGGGTTTCAGCAGGTATTTGACGATGGCCCAGCAGGGTTTCGGCATGGTGTAGCTATCGGCGCCGCAGGCGGATTGGGCCGGCGTTTCTTTGTAGATCACCGTCGGCTCGTTGAAGTGGGCCTCGATGCCAAAGCGGTGGACCAGGATGGAGCTCAGAATTTCCGTCTGCACCGCGCCCATGATTTTGAGGTGCAATTCCCGCTCTTCATCGACCCAGCGGAAATCCAGGTGGGGATCTTCGCTGGAGAGCTGCTGCAGGGCCGCGGCCAGGCGGGCATGGTCCGCTTCCTCGCGCGCTGCCACCTGCACTGATAGCAGCGGCTCGCCGAGTGTGTAGCTGCCGGGCACGGGGGCGGGATCGCCCAGGATATCGCCGATCCGCACCTCGGGCATGCCGCACAAAAAACCGATATCCCCGGCGGCGAGTTCAGCGGCGTCTTCGTAGCGATTGAGGAGGCTCTTTTTGATCTGGGTGATCTTCTCTTCGCGGCCGGCGGTGAAATTCTGCACGGAGTCGCGGTTTTGCAGCCGGCCGGCGTAGAGGCGCACGCCGGCAATGCGGCCGAGTCTGGCGTCGTGATCGACGCGGAAAACCACCCCCGAAACCGGTTTTTCCAGAGCGCTGCTGGCGGCGGGCAAATAAGCGGCGATGACGTCGAGCAGCGACTCGACGCCGGCATTGTTCTTGGAACTGCCGCAGAGGACGGGGAAGAGGGCGCGCCGTTGCACACAGGCGGCCAGGGCGCTGTGGACGGCATCCGGCTCGAGCGCTTCGTCGGCGAGGTACTTTTCCAGCAGGACCTCGTCTCTCTCGGCGATCTTTTCGAGCAGATCGGGGTCCTGCAGCGGCAGCAGAGAAGACGTCGTCGCCGCCGTCGCGCCCTCGTTCCGGGGTCGGTTGAGCGGCAACATAGCGGCGGAGAATTCGCGCTCGAGATCGGCGAGGACTGCCGCCGAATCCGCTCCCACCCGATCGATTTTGTTGATGAAGAGGACCACCGGCAGTCCCATGGCGGCGGCGGCCTCCCAGATCGCCGCCGTCTGTGCCTGGATGCCTTCCACGGCTGAAAGCACCAGCACGACGCCGTCGAGGACGCGCAGGGAGCGCTCCACTTCGGCGCAGAAATCGACGTGTCCCGGGGTATCGATCAGATTGATCTGCACGTCCCTCCACGCAAAGGACAGGGTGGAGGCGCGCACGGAAATACCCCGCTGTTTTTCCACCTCGAGGCCGTCCGACAGGCTCGTGCCTTTGTCCACATTGCCGATGGCGCGGATGCTGCCGCTGAGAAAAAGCATGTCTTCGGTCAGCGTCGTCTTGCCGGCATCGACGTGGGCGAGAATGCCCAGGTTCTTCGTTTTGCGCATGCTCACACTATTGTCGTCGCAGCTAAAGTCTCCACGGGCTGGCGCGCCGCGAATCTCTGGCTGCGCGACCCGGCCGGCGCCGGTCGGATCGCGTCACTCTTCGAGGAAGACCGTCTGGCGGTCACCGGCGGAAAAGGAGATGATTGCCCGGAGCGGTTCCCAGCTGGTGTTGATGGCGTGATGCACGATGCCTTGGGGAACGAGGATCGAGTCGCCCGGACCCAGTTCGTATGCATCGTCGCCATAGGTGTGGGTACAGGTGCCGGAAAGGACATAGAGAATTTCTTCGCAGTTGGGGTGATAGTGCGGTGGGTTCTGCTGCCCGGCATTGATGAAGACGACGCCGAAGGTTTGTTCCGCGTCTGCATTTATCTCTGCGCTGTGCAGCCAGCGGATGGCCCCCCATGGGAAAGCGGCGGCCGGCGTATCCTGCGCGCGCGTTACTGGATCTGCCATAATAACCTCTCTACTGGAAAGTGGTCTGTGTCCACGATTGCGATCTGCAGGGCGTTGTGTCGCGACCGGGTTTTTCCCCGGGCGCCCTGCCCTGTACTTGAAATTCTTGCCAGGGCGGGGTTTGACGCGGCCGGTCGCATTATTCGCCAGGCAAGCACTCGCTCTGCCCTCTCTTTCACGCCTGCGGCGGCAGCACCAGATACTCGCCCTCCCTGATGCCATAGTCGGGGGGCAATTCCCGGTAGTCGATCCCCGCCCGCCCATTCCAGTCCCAGGCTACCTCCCCGTCCTTGAGAGTCAGCTCGCACTGCAGCCGCTGCTTGCCCTTCAGCTTGCCGCCGAAGGAGTCGGCGTAGCCGAAATTCCCCTCCAGCAGCTGCAGCACCGCCACGTCGGCCACGGCGCCTGGCGACAGATGGCCCAATTCCGGATGGCCGATCTCTTTGGCCGGGTTGATCGTCGAGGTGCGGATTACTTCCACCAGGGGCATGCCCATGACCAGGAATTTCGACATCGTCGTCGCCATGTCGAGCATGCCCTCGTTCATGCACATGACATGCAGGTCCGTGGAGATCGAATCCGGATAAAAGCCCTGCGCTATCGCGGGCACCGCATTGCGGAAACAGAAACTGCCGGCGCCGTGGCCCACATCCAGGATCACGCCGCGCTCTCTGGCCTCGTGCAAGTAGGACAGCACCTTGCCATCGGCATCGAACCACGGCGTCGGTCCGCGGAATACGTGGGTGCTGATATCCCCCGGGCGCAGCTTCTGGTTCAGTAGCGCGTAGTAGGGCCGCTCCTTTTTGAAAAAGCCGAAATCGATCATCACCGGCAGTGAGGCCTTATCCGCCGCCTCCAGGCAGCGGTCCACCGAAATCCACTCCGGTCCGTAGAAGTGGGCCGTCTTGATGCCCACCACTACATCCCCATGTTGCCGCGCCATGGCGGCCGTCTGGTCGGTGTCCATATCATAGGGATTCTGCTCGTGATCGTTGGAGGTCATGCCCGTCCCGGCAATATTTACCAGCGCAAAAAGCCGCGTCTGGCAGCGGTCGATCACCCGAAAGCGAAAGTCTTCGAAGTTGCGCCAGCCGGCACTGCCGGTATCTACCGTAGTGGTTACCCCGGTGCGGAAGCTGAAGCCGTCCGGCAAGATGCTGTTGTCCCCGGCCCAGGCCTGGGGGTGACCCGCCGTGGCGTAGGCGTGTATGTGAATATCCACCAGTCCCGGCGTCACGTACAGGCCGGCCACGTCGATTACCCGATGCGCCTGGCCGGCCGGAATATTATCGTCCACTGCCGCTACTTTGCCGTCCTGCACCGCCAGATCGAGCGGCCGGTCGATTTCGTTCTTGGGGTCGATCAGATGGCCGCCCTTGAGCAGCAGATCAAAATTCATAGCGTCTTTCCTCCTTTTACCTTTGGTCGAATTTGTGCCTTTAAATCTACCTGCTAGTGCACCTGGCATCAAGCGGCCCGCGCCGCTGCGTTCTTTCCGGGGGCTGCCGGGTTGGCGCGCTGGGATTTCTTGACAGGGGAAAGTTGCGCCCCTATAGTTAGCAGCTTCAGAGCATTGGCAAACAAACCGTCCGGCCTATCAGAAACGGGCTGCGTCGAGTTGTTCGCGCCCGGCCTGGCTTAGGGCAGAGGGCGTTTCCCGAGCCCTGAAGTTTCGCTGGCCTGGCACGAGCTGAAAGCCAAATTTTACCGGTGTTTGCACCGAAAGGACTGCACAATGCTTTACGAACTCCGCACCTATGTCATTCCCGCCGGCCGCATGGACGATATCCTCGAGCGTTTTCGCACCGTGACCTTCCGGCTCTTCGAGAAATACGATATGGAGGTAG